>NZ_DFQP01000095.1:0-11407 GCF_002377845.1 Microbacterium sp. UBA3486 | reverse complement strand
TCGAGGACGCGGTACGCCTCTTTCATGCGGGCCATGTCGCCACCGATGAGCGCGACCACATCGTCGACCGCGGCCTGCGCAGCGACGATGGCCGCCGCGTCCCCGGACCGCCCGGCGTCGGCGAGGGCGCGGAACGGCTTCGGCGTGACGGACGATACCCCGGATACGACGCCCTGCGCCCCCACCTCGACGGCCGCGATCAGGTCGCGGTCGGCGCCGGTGTAGAGGTCGAAGTCGGCGGGCACGACGGCACGGTAGGCGGCGATGTCGTCGAGGGAGAGTTCGCTGATCTTGGCGCCCACGACGTTGGGCAGTCGTGCGAGACGCGCGAGGAGCTCCGGCGACACCGGGTTGCCGCTGCGGGCCGGGTAGATGTACACGTACAGCCGCCCGTCCCCGACGGCCTCCGACACCGCGCGGTAGTACTCGAAGATCGCGTCGTCCGTGGCCTGCAGGTAGTACGGCGTCAGCGCGGCGAACTCGGTCGCGCCCAGTCGGCGGGCGATACGGGTCAGCCGCACGGCCTCGAAGGTGCTGGGGCGACCGACGTGCACGACCACGCGCATGCGCTCCTGCAGCTCGGCCAACGCCGCTTCCACGATGGCCGCGAACTCGTCGGCGTCCACGGCGGGGAACTCGCCCGTCGTGCCGAGCACGAAAGCTCCCTCGTTCCCCGAGTCGGCGACGAACCGGAAGATCGCACGCGAGCCCTCGATGTCGAGGGTGCCGTCGCGGTGGAACGCGGTGGGCACGGCGGTCAGGATGTCATAGCGGGTCACTTCTCGGTCTCCTCGGAGTTCTTGCGGGTCTTGCGGGCACGACGCCCTGAGGTGTCGATGTTGCGGACGGTGGAGGTGAGCAGATCGGGCTGGGCTGCGAGCTCGTCGTGCGCCTTCTCGATCTGCTGGATGCTGTCGTCGTGCAGGATCGAGTCCGCGAGCGAGGCGCGCTCGGCACGGGGCCTCCGGGCGGCGCGGATGGCCGGCATCACGATCGAGAGCACGGCCAGGGCGAGCAGCACGAGCGCGATGGGGCTGACCACCTCGAAGAACGGACGCGTGGGGAGGATCGCCAGCGTGCGGGCGAGGTTCTCCTCGGCGAGCGGTCCGAGCAGGAGGCCGAGCACGACCGGACCGGCCGGCACCTGCATGCGCTTGAGCAGCACTCCGATCACACCGAAGACGAGCATCGTCACGACCGTCGAGAGGCTGTTCGAGGTGGCATAGGTGCCGATGATGCAGAAGATCAGGATGCCGCTCCACAGATACGGCTGCGGCACGTCGAGCAGCTTCACCATGCCCTTCATGCGCACCAGGCTGAGCGCGAGGGAGAGGATCGTCGCGATCAGCATGATGCCCACGATCGAGACGACCAGGTCGGGGCGGTTGGTGAAGAGCGTGGGACCGGGGGTGATGCCCCAGATGATCATCGAGCCGATCATCACGGCCATCACCGAGTCGCCGGGGATGCCGAGGGCCATGGTCGTCGTGAGGGAGCCGCCGAGGGTGGCGCTGGAGGCGGTGTCGGAGGCGGCGACACCCTCGATCGATCCCTTGCCGAACATCTCGGGGTGCTTCGACGCCTTGCGTGCCCGCTCCCATCCGATGAGTCCGGCGATGTCCCCACCGGCCGCGGGGATGAGCCCGACGCCGAGTCCGACAGCGCCGCCGACCGCGGTCGCGCGCCCGCTCTGCTTCAGCTCGGCACGGTTCGGCCACCAGCGGCCGAGACTCGAGATCGGGCGCACGGCCGACTTCCGATGCGTGAGCAACTGGTCGAACAGCTCGGCGATGCCGAAGAGTCCGATGATCACGGCGATGAAGTTGACGCCCTCGACGAGTTCGAGCATCCCGAAGGTGAAGCGCTGGTCGGCGGTGGCCGCGTACGTGCCGACGCTGCCGAGCATGAGGCCGAAGAGTCCGGCGAGGATGCCCTTGAGCATCGACTTCGACGAGATGCCGATCATGATCGCGATGCCGAAGACCACGAGCGCGAACAGCTCGGGCGACTTGAAGTAGTCGCGGGCGAAGCTGGCGATCGGCACGGCCGCGACCGCGAACAGCACGAGCGAGGCGAGGATGCCGACCGCCGAGACGATCGCCGAGACGGTGAGCGCGAGACCCGCCCTGCCCTGCTTCGCCATCGGATACCCGTCGAGGGTGGTGGCGATGGACGCGGGCGTGCCCGGGGTGTTGATCAGGATGGACGGCACCCGGTCGCCGAAGTTCGCCGCGACGTAGATCGTCAGCAGCACGGCGAGTCCCTGCACGGGCTCGAGGGTCATCGTGAAGCCGGCGGCGAGGGCGACGGCCATGGTCGCGGTGATGCCGGGGAACGCTCCGACCATGAACCCGAGCACGAGGCCGACGAGCATGTAGAGCAGGATCGAGATGTCGAGGAGCGAGTTCAGCCCCTCCATGAGCGCGTTCACAGGGGGATCCTCAGGAGCATCCCGAACACGACGTAGACGAACGCCGTGACGGAGGCGGAGTAGATGACGAGGCTCAGCCAGCGGCGGTGGCCGTAGAGGAGCATGAGGGCGGCCATCAGCAGAGCGGCGGCGATCGGGAAGACCTCGATGCGGTAGCCGAACAGGATGACCGAACCCAGCGACCACAGCGCGATGAAGGCGCCGGTGATCGCGAGGGTGGCGATCACGCGCAGGTAGCCTCCTGGCTGGATGCGCTCGACGTCTTCACGGGTGGGGGCCGGACGGGTGATCGCGACCGCGAGCAGCGCGATGGCGATGACGACGCCGGTGACCCCGATGACGAGGGGCCAGAAGCGGGCGTCGATCTGCCCGGGGGCGGCCTCGCGGCGCAGCGGGATCTGCGTTGCGAGGAAGAGGTAGCCGGCGGTGAACCCGAGGGCGACGACCGCGAACACGATCTCGAGGGGACGCGAGGCTGAGGCGCCCTGGTATCCGTCGTCCGTGGCGGCGACGGAAGCGTGCGTTGCAGACCCGTCCGATGCAGAGGTCGACACGGTGCTCCTTTCCTGATCCGAGAAGTGAGGGTGGGTGCTGCGGGGGGCCGGTGATGAGCCCGGCCCCCGCAGCGTCGGCGACCCGGTCTTCTCAGCCCAGGAGGTCCTTGAAGAGGTCGAACTGCTCGTCGACGAAGGTGGTCCACTCGGCGGAGTCGCGGTACACGACCAGGTTTCCGGCGTCGGCCTGGAACTTCTGGTAGCTGTCGGACTCGACGGCTTCCTTCACGGCGGCTTCGAGCGCGGTCTTGACGTCGTCAGGGAGCCCCTTGGGTGCGTAGATGCCGCCCCAACCGCCGAAGATCACGTCTTCGCCGATGGCCTCTTCGACCGTCTCGACGTCTTCCGCGTCGGGGTGGCGCACGTCGTTCATGACAGCCAGGATGCGCACGGCCTCACCCTGCGCCAGGGCTTCGCCGAGGCCGGAGACGGCGGCGACGGTCTCACCCGATGCCGCTGCTGCGACGGCTGTCGCTCCGCCGTCGTACGGCACCGGGGTGAAGGCGGCGTCCGTCGCGTCGCCGAGCCCGATGGTGGCCGCCTCCCAGATGGAGCCGGCGCCGGAGTTGGCGACCGTCACGGCACTCGCCTTCGCCCGAGAGACCAGGTCTTCCAGGGTCTCGATCCCGCTGTTCGCGCCGACCGTGACCACACCGGGGGCGAGCATGATCTGGCCGAGCAGGTCGAAATCGTCCGGCAGCACGTTGGCGCTCTGGGTGGTGTTCAGCATCGCGATCTCGACGGGCGCGAATCCGATGACGTAGCCGTCGGGATCCTGCGCGCCCACGTACTCCATGGCCAGCGCTCCGGCGGCACCGGGCATGTTCTCCGGGATGACGCTGACGCCGAGGATCTTCTCCAGCTCCGTGGCGAGCGCGCGCGACGAGAGGTCGGATCCTCCACCGGGGTTGGCCTGGATGATGAGCCGGATGTCGTTCTCGGGGAAGGCGGATCCGGCTTCTTCGCCCTCTTCGACCTTGGTGCAGGCCGAGACGATGAGAGCGGTGGCTGCGAGGGCGGCGATCGCGGCGGCCGCCCGGGTGATGCGCTTGCGGGGCATCTTTGCTCCTCTACGTGGGTCGACCCTGTTGTCGACTCCCCGACCGTAGCAGTGTTGACTGTTAACAGTCACCACTGGCGGGTGCGTGAGTGGCGTCCCATCGGCCATGCGTTCCTTCTAGGATGGCCGAAGGCGACCGTAGGAGGGGCGGAGCACATGTTCGACGAGCGGCGGCGACAGGCAGCGCTCGAGGAACTGGGGATCCTTGACACACCACCGGACGAGCGCGTGGACCGGGTGGCACGGCTGGCGAAGGAGATGTTCGGCGTGCCGATGGTCAGCGTCTCGCTGATCGATCGTGATCGACAATGGCGCAAGGCGCAGATCGGGCTGGGCGGAGACGAAGCCCCCCGGCAGGACTCCTTCTGCGACTACACCGTGTCGCAGGACGCGACCGTGGTGGTCGAAGACGCCCTCATCACCGATGTCTTCGCCGACAACCCGTTCGTCACCGGGGACCCGCACCTGCGTTTCTATGCCGGCCACCCGCTGCACGCGCCCGGCGGCGAGCCTGTCGGCACCCTGTGCGTGCTCGACACCGAGCCCCACACCTTCACCGAAGCGCAGCGCGACCTGCTGCGCGACCTGGCGTTCTGGGTGCAGACCGAGCTCGCCCAGGACCAGGACATCGACCACGCGGCTGTTCTCCAGCGCGCGCTGCGACCACGCTCGAACCCCGAGCTCGACGGCTACACGATCGCTGCGGGCGCCGCGCCGCGCGGCATGCTCGCGGGCGATTACTACGACTTCTCGACGCACGGCGGGGCGCTGCGCATCACAGTGGCCGACGCGATGGGCAAGGGCACCGGCCCCGCACTCGTCGCCGCGACCGTGCGAGCGTCGTTGCGGACGGCCCCCGAGCGCTCGCTCGCCGTCTCCGTGGCCGATGTCGATCGTCTGCTCGAAGAGGACCTCGCCGACACGGCGATGTTCGTCACCGCCATGGTCGCCGAGCTGCGACCCGAGAGCGGCGATCTCGACGTGATCGACGCCGGGCACAACCTCGCCTTCGTGATCCGCGCCGACGGTTCCTGGACGCACCTGCGCTCCAAGAACCTGCCGCTCGGGATGGGCATGGGCGTCGTCGATGCCCGCGTGCCGATGACCACGCGGCTCGAACCCGGCGACACGTTCATCTGCTGCAGCGACGGGCTGCTGGATGTGCTCGACGACGACGATCCCTTCGCCCATGTGCAGCGCGTGCTCCGAGCGCTCGGCCCGGAGGGTGCGGTGCGCGAGGCGCTGCGACTCGCCGCCGACGATCGCGCGACGGACGACATCACCGTCGTGGTGGTGCGGAGGGACGCATGACGGCCCGGTTCGCGGCGATCCGCATCCTCGCCCTGCTCTCCGTGCTGCTCGGTGTCAACTACGTGGCATGGCGCTGGCTCGAATCGGTCAACTGGTCGGCGTGGTGGATCGCCGTGCCCCTCGTGATCGCCGAGACCTACAGCCTGATCGACACGTTCCTGTTCTGCCTCACGATGTGGCGCGCACGCGAGCGGCCGGCCCCCGTCTCGCCGCCGCAGGGGACAGTCGACGTGTTCATCACGACGTACGACGAACCGGTGGCTCTGGTGATGACGACCGCCCGCGCGGCGAAGAACATCGCCTACCCCCACTCGACCTGGATCCTCGACGACGGCTCGCGCCCCGAGTTGGAGGCCGAAGCCCGAGTGGCGGGGGTCGGCTACCTCACGCGCTCGGAGGAGTGGACGGGAAAGCCGCGGCATGCCAAGGCTGGCAACCTGAACAGCGCACTGTTCCAGACCGACGGCGAGTTCCTCCTCATCCTCGACGCCGATCAGGTTCCCGATCCACTGATCCTCCATCGCACGCTCGGCTACTTCGCGGACGACGAGGAGGTCGCCCTCGTGCAGACGCCGCAGTGGTTCGTGAACGTCGATGACGCCGATCCGCTGGGCAGCCAGGCGCCGCTGTTCTACGGTCCGATCCAGCAGGGCAAGGACGGATGGAACGCCGCCTTCTTCTGCGGCTCGAACGCCGTGCTGCGACGCGAAGCCCTGATGCGACGCGGGATCGTGGGGTATGTGCGCGACGTCACCGACTCGGCCTCCCGGGCACTCAAGGCCGCCGAGACCCTGATCGCGCGGGAAGCGCAGACCGCAGCGGATTCCGCCCTGGCGACGGAGCTGTCGGCGCTGCGCATCGCGATCAGCCGCGGACGGAAGGAACTCGCGGCCGGAGAATCGGTCGCCGATGTCGCCGCGCGGGTGCGCGAGTCGGTCGACCATGCCTCACGCATCCTCATCGCGCACGATATGGACGGCATCAGGGCTGACCTGGCGGAGATAGGCGCCCTTCCGCTGCAGCAGGACGCCGAGCTGGGCGCGGTGATCGTCGACGAGGCCGGCCTCGATGCCCTCGCCGCCTCCGACCTCTCCCCGGTCACCGCCGTCGCCGCTGTGCGGGGTCTGCTGGACGCGTTGCGGTTGGACCGTGGCGACGAGGCACAGCCCATCCTCCCCCTCGCGACGATCTCGGTCACCGAGGACATGGCCACGGCCATGCAGCTGCACGCCCTCGGCTGGAAGAGCGTGTACCACCACGAGATCCTGGCGCACGGTCTCGCTCCCGAAGACCTGCGCACGATGCTGACGCAGCGACTGCGCTGGGCGCAGGGCACTCTGCAGGTGATGCTGCGGGACAACCCGCTCGTCAAACGGGGCCTCTCGGCCGGACAGCGGTTGATGTACTTCTCCACGATGTGGACGTACCTGTCGGGATTCGCCGCCATCGTCTATCTCGTGGCCCCAGTCGTCTACCTGGTGTGGGGGGTGCTTCCGGTCACCGCCTGGTCGTTGGATTTCTTCGCCCGCTTCCTGCCGTACTTCCTCGTGAATCAGGCGCTGTTCCTCGTGGTCGCGAAGGGCGTGCGCACCTGGAGGGGGCAGCAGTACTCGCTCGCACTGTTCCCGGTATGGATCCGTGCCTGCTGGACGGCATTCGCCAACGTCGCACTCGGCCGCCCGCTTTCCTTCGCCGTCACGCGGAAGGACGGCCGCGACCCCCGCGGCATCCCCTGGGGGCAGATCTGGCCCCAGCTCACCGCGATGGCGATGCTCGCGATCGCCCTCATCATCGGCATCACCCGCGTGATCATCGGAACCGCCGACGGCACCGGCACGATCGTGAACACGGCTTGGGTGCTGTACGACCTGGTCGTGCTCAGCGTCATCATCCAGGCCGCCCGCTACCGCGGACCGGCCGCCCGCGCCCTCGAGAAGGAGTCGAATGAACGTCAGCACTGAGAACAGGGATGGCTATGCCGTGATCGCGATCACGGGGCGGCTGACCGCTTCGGGCGCGCCGCTGCTGCGAAACGCGGTGAGCGACCTCGTCACCGCAGGACAGCCCCGCATCGCGATCGATCTACGTGGCACGGAATTCGTGGATTCCTCCGGACTCGGCGCCCTCGTCGGAGGCCTCAAGAGCGCCCGGGTCGCAGGCGGAGACCTGCGGATCGCCGCCGTGCCCGACGCAGTGAAGACGGTCCTGCACCTCACCAACCTCGATCGCGTGCTTCGCGACTACCCCACGCCGGAATCGGCGTTCGATGGCAGCTGAACCGCCGGGCTTCCACATCGACGGGCGGGCAGAACTCGCCCTCGTCGACCGCGTCCTGGATGAGCTCGACCGGCTCTGGATACGCGCGCCCGGCGTCCCCGCCGAAGACCGCACCCTCTTCACGCTCGCGCTCAGCGAAGTCGCGACCAACATCGCACAGCACAGCCGGGGCATCGACGTGACGATGAGCGTGGATGTGCGCGCTTCCGACGGTGCGCTGCACGCTGAGGTCGTCGACTCGGCGGAACCGGCGACGATCGACTGGGACGGCGTCGTGATGCCCGAGCAGGCGAGCGAGAACGGACGCGGTCTCGCTCTGGCGCAGGCCGCTCTCGACGAGTTCAGCCATTCGGCGACAGCCCGCGGCAACACCTGGGAGCTGGTGCGTCGGCTGCAGGCGCATCCGAACGATCCGTCGATCTGACGGTCAGCGTCCGCCCACCTCGTGCAGCATGCGCTCGCGTGCACCGTCGAGGTGGGCGCTCAACACCTCGGCAGCAGCTTCCTGGGTACCGGTGCGCATGACCTCGAGCAGCTTCACATGATCGTCTGACGACTCATGGAGATCCTCGTCATGATTGATCGTGACCTCGAGCAGCGCCGTGAACGTCGGCAGGTACTGGTTCCACGCCCCCTCGAGGCGCGGGTGATCGGCGAGCGCGTAGATCTGCGAGTGGAACTCGAGGTCGGCGGTGACGAACGCCGCGTGGTCTCCGGCATCGGCGGCTTCGGCCATCCGCGCGACGGCGGCGGAGATGGCCTCCCAGCGCTCGTCGTCGTCGACGCGCATCGCTCGAGAGAGGGCGAGCTGTTCGAGAGCGCCCCGAAGGCTGTACAGCTGATCGACGTCGTCGCGGGTGAGTCCGACGATGTAGACCCCGCGCGGACGTTGCACCTCGACGAGCTTCTCGAAGCTCAGCTGCGTCAGGGCATCGCGCACCGGTCCCCGACTGACCGAGAACTCCTCGGCGAGCGCTTCTTCGGTGATGCGTGCGCCCGGGGCGAGTTCGCCGCGCACGATGCGCTGGCGAAGCACCCGCGCCACCTGGGCGCCGAGGGATTCTCCGCGCGTGACGGTCTGCGTCATGGTGACCTCCTGTTAACTGTTGACAGGATACACACCACCCATCGCGAGTGACCTAGGCGCTCCCGCGCGGGTCCCAGAGCACGACCTCGGTCGAGCGCCGAAGGCGGCGACCGGTCGGCATGGGCACGACGCCCGCGGACCCGGCGGCGAACACGCGCACGCCCGGACGGCTCTCGCGCTCGGTGCGCAGCGCGCTCTCGAGCACGGTGATGCGATTACGCAGCGCCCTGTTCTCGTCTTCCAGATCGAGCAGGCGAGCGATCGCGGGAAGGCTCACTCCTTCGGAGGAGAGCTGAGCGACCTCGCGCAACTGCTCGATGTTGCGTGTCGAGTAGCGGCGCGAGCCCCCCGAGGTGCGCCCGGGGACGACGAGGCCGATGCGGTCGTACTGCCGCAGGGTCTGCGGATGGAGGCCGGAGAGTTCTGCGGCGGCGGCGATCGCGAACACCGGGGTGTCGGCATTCATCATGAACGCCTCCGCCCCCGGTGTCCGCTTCGACGACCGGTCATCGCCGTGCCTTCGCCATCAGCTCGGCCCGCGGGTTCTCCGTGGGCTCGAGTTCCTGGAACTTCTCCAGCGCTTCGCGTGCGGCCTCATCGAGGTGCGTGGGCACCGCGACCTGAAGCTCGGCGAGCAGGTCGCCCGTGCCCTTCGAGGTGGTGACACCGCGGCCCTTGACCCGCAGCACCCGCCCGGAGGGGGTGCCGGGTGCGACGCGGAGTTTCACCACATCGCCGCCGAGGGTGGGCACCTCGATGGTCGCCCCGAGAGTGGCCTCGGTGAACGTCACCGGGACGACGACTCGCAGGTTGAGACCGTCGCGGGTGAAGACCGGATGCGGGCGCACCGCGATCTGCACCACGATGTCGCCGCTCTCTCCGCCATCGGGCGAGGGACGACCGCGGCCGCGCAGACGGATCTTCTGGCCGTCGGCGACACCCGCAGGGATCTTCACCTTGAACGGCTTGCCGTCTTCACCCTGCAGCGAGATGGTCTCGCCCTGCACGGCGGTGATGAAGTCGAGCGTGGTGCGGGCCGTGACGTCGGCACCGCGCTGCGGACCACCGAAGCCACGGTAACCGCCGCTCGGCTGACCGAAGCGACCGTTGCCGAAGCTCGCGCCCTGCCCCTGGTTGAACATCGCGAAGATGTCCTCGAAGTCGGCGGTCTGCCCGCGGCCCTGCTGTCCGAAACGGCTGAACACGTCTTCGAAGCCGCCTGCGCCCTGGCCGCCCGCCGTGAAGCGAGCGCCGGAGCCCATGGCGCGGATCTCGTCGTATTCCTTGCGCTGTTCGGCGTCGGAGAGCACCGAGTAGGCCTCGCTGATCTCCTTGAACTTCGCCTCGGCCTTGGCATCACCCTGATTGGAGTCCGGGTGATACTTGCGCGCGAGCTTGCGATACGTCTTCTTCAGGTCCGCATCGCTGACGTCCTTGGAGACCCCGAGGGTCTTGTAGAAGTCCTTGTCGAACCAATCCTGGCTGGCCATCGATCACCTACCCTTCCGGGACGGCGACGACGACCTTCGCGGGGCGCAGCTCGACATCACCGAGGCGGTAGCCCACCTCGACGACCTCCAGCACGGTGGTCTTCTCTGCGCCGGGAGTCGGCTGCTGGAAGATGGCCTCGTGACGCTGGGGGTCGAATTCCTCGCCCTTCTCGCCGTACGCGACCACTCCGAGACGCTCCACGACCAGCCGCACCTTGTCGGCGATCACGGCGAAGGGAGTCCCCTCCACGAGATCGCCGTGCTGGGCGGCGCGGTCGAGGTCGTCGAGCACGGGGATGAGACCCTTGGCGGCCTCGCCCTTCGCGCGCTCGCTCTCGACCTGGCGCTGCTCCTCGGTGCGGCGACGGTAGTTGGCGTACTCGGCCTGGAGGCGCTTGAGGTCGTTCAGCAGCGTGGATTCCAGGTCGGCGAGCACGGCGTCTTCCGCCGCGGCCTCGCCGGTCTGCGTGGCGCCGAGGATGTCGTCGACCGTGAGGTCGTCCGGCGCACCGTCGACGGGGGTCTCGTCCGACCCCTCGGCGGCTGCCGCTTCACGGGAGTCCTGGTGGTGCGGCGCGGGGCCGGATGCCTGAGCATCCGACCCCTCGCTGCGACCTTCGGCGGACTCAGGAAACTGGTTCTCGTCGAAGTTCTTATCCGTCATGATTACTTCTTCTCGTCCTCGTCGTCGACGACCTCGGCATCGATGACGTCCTCATCAGAGGAGGGAGCGTCACCGGCCGGGGCCTCGCCGTCAGCCGAAGCGCCGGCAGCGGCATCCGCCTGCGAGGAGGCGTAGATGGCCTCGCCGAGCTTGGACTGCGACTGGTTGAGCTTGTCGAACGCGGTCTTCACAGCCTCGTCGTCTTCGCCGGCCAGCGCCGTCTTGAGCGCGTCGACGTCGGCCTTGACCTCGGTCTTCACGTCTTCGGGCAGCTTGTCGTCGTTCTCGGTGATCAGCTTGTCGATCGAGTACGCGAGGGTCTCGGCCTGGTTGCGGACCTCGGCGGCCTCACGGCGCGCCTTGTCCTCCGCCGCGTGCTCCTCAGCCTCGCGCACCATGCGCTCGATGTCTTCCTTCGACAGCGACGAGCCGCCGGAGATGACGATCGACTTCTCGGTACCGGTGCCCTTGTCCTTGGCGGACACGTGCACGATGCCGTTGGCGTCGATGTCGAAGGTGACCTCGATCTGCGG
>NZ_DFQP01000017.1:2310-23353 GCF_002377845.1 Microbacterium sp. UBA3486 | reverse complement strand
CACTGCTCCGCCCCGACGGCGCCCCCTATCCACCGGTCGTGACCGCGATCGCCGGGCGCTCGATCGCCCTCCCGCCCCCCGCAGCACCGGCGTCTCCGTCCTCGGAGGCCGCCGCGGCGCACGCGGCCGAGCGTGCCTTCACGACAGTGGCCGTGCTCGCCGACCTGCTCCTGATCGCGAGGGAGAGCCCCTTCGCCCTCCTCACCGGCGGCGGCGTCAGCGCAGGTGAGAAGCGTCAGCTGGCCGAGGCCGGCGTACCCACCGAGATCGTCGACACCCTCGCCGCGATCGCCCTCCAGGCCGGGCTCGCCGTGTCCGCAGACCGCCGGCTGCGATCGAGCCAATCCGCAGAGGAATGGCTGCGTTCGTCGGCAGCGGACCGATGGGCTGTCTTGGTCACCGCGTTCCGGGACGCCCTTCCCCGTGGTGTCCGTTCCGAAGGCGGCGGATGGATTCCTCCGGAGGCCTGGCCGTTCGCCCACCCCTGGGATCCCACCTGGGCCGAGCGTGCCCGCGTCCTGCAGGATGCGGCCGCGCTCCTCGGCCTGATCGCCGAAGACCGCACCGAACCCGCGTGGGCGGTGAGCCTGCGCCGCGGAGGCGACGCGGACGCCGAGGCTCTCGTGCGACTGCTGCCGGCCGAGGTCGATCGCATCTTCCTGCAGAACGACCTGACCGCGATCGCACCGGGTCCGCTGCAGCCGGCGCTGGATGTGCGGCTGCGCACGATCGCCGCCCGTGAGTCCGCGGCCCAGGCGTCGTCATACCGTTTCACCTCCGAGTCTGTGGCGCACGCGTTCGTCGCCGGCGAGACCGAGGCATCGATCCTCGATTTCCTCACCTCCGTCTCCCTCACGGGAATCCCGCAGCCCCTCGGCTACCTGATCGCGCAGACAGCACAGCGTCACGGACTGGTCCGGGTCTCGACGGACGACGAGACCGGCCGCACGCGGATCGAGAGCTCCGACGCGCACCTCATCCAGGCCATGGCGGTGGACCAATCGTTGCGTCCGCTGGCCCTGTCGGCACATCTCGATTCCCTGACCACACGCGTCGGGCGCGACACGGTGTACTGGGCTCTCACGGACGCGCGGTACCCCGCGACGCTCGTCGGTCCCGACGGATCCCTCCTGGTGCGAGAGCGCCACCCCGCTCCCCCTGCCGCGGCCCCGAGCGAGGACTCCACCGACCTGATGCCGCTGATCACGCGGCTCCGGTCCCACCAGGGGCCCGATGCCGACGCCGCGTGGCTCGACCGCGAGCTCGAAGCGGCCGTACGGGCGAAGTCGGTCCTCGAAGTCACGGTGGGGATGCCGGACGGTTCCACCCGACAGCTTCTCCTGGAAGCGACCGGGATGGGTGGTGGCCGACTCCGCGGGCGCGACCGTGCAGCCGATGTCGAACGGACACTTCCGGTGTCGAGCATCCTCACAGCGACGATCGTCGCGTCATAGGCCTCGCACCCCGCACGACCGCTAAACTGGTGAGCTATGTCTGATGGCCCCCTGATCGTCCAGAGCGATCGCACCGTGCTGCTCGAAGTCGCCCATGCCGATGCCGAGAGCGCCCGGCATGAACTGGCGATCTTCGCCGAACTGGAACGGGCTCCCGAGCACATCCACACGTACCGGATCACGCGTCTGGGTCTGTGGAACGCCCGCGCCGCAGGGCACACCGCCGAGGACATGCTCGAGACTCTGGACCGCTGGTCGCGCTTTCCGGTGCCACCCTCGGTTTCCGTCGATCTGCGCGAAACCGTCAACCGTTACGGGCGTCTGGTCATCGAACGCGATGAGGAGGGAACGCTCATCCTGCGCTCCTCCGACCCCGCGGTGCTGGCGCAGGTCGCGAACAACAAGCGCATCCAGCCGCTGCTCATCGGGCACCCGACACCGGAGACGTTCGTGGTCGATGCCTGGGCGCGCGGGCAGATCAAACAGGAGCTGTTGAAGATCGGCTGGCCAGCCGAAGACCTCGCCGGGTACACCCCGGGCACCCCGCACGAGATCGACCTCGCCGAGGACGGCTGGCATATCCGCCCCTACCAGCAGGATGCCGTCGACGCCTTCGCGAAGGACGGATCGGGCGTGGTCGTGCTGCCCTGTGGTGCCGGCAAGACGATCGTGGGCGCCGGCGCGATGGCCGCGACCAAGACGACGACGCTGATCCTCGTCACGAACACGGTGTCGGCGCGGCAGTGGCGCGACGAACTGCTCAAGCGCACCAGCCTGACCCCCGAGGAGATCGGCGAGTACTCGGGCCAGGCGAAAGAGGTCAAGCCCGTCACGATCGCGACCTACCAGATCCTCACCGCGAAGCGCAAAGGCGAGTACGCCCACCTGGCGTTGCTCGACGCGCTCGACTGGGGGCTCATCGTGTACGACGAGGTCCACCTGCTCCCCGCGCCGGTTTTCAAGCTGACCGCCGACCTGCAGGCGCGCCGCCGCATCGGCCTCACCGCCACCCTCGTGCGCGAGGACGGTCGCGAGGGCGACGTCTTCAGCCTGATCGGCCCGAAGCGCTTCGACGCCCCCTGGAAGCAGATCGAAGCGCAGGGCTTCATCTCCCCCGCCGCCTGCTACGAGGTGCGCGTCGATCTGCCGCCGGACGACCGGCTCGAGTACGCCGCGGCGACCGACGATGAGCGGTATCGTCTCGCGGCGTCCGCCCCGGCGAAGGTCCAGGCCGTGCGCGAGCTCATCGCGAAGCACGAGGGCGAACGCATCCTCGTGATCGGGCAGTACCTCGATCAGCTCGAGTCGCTCTCCGAGGCCCTGAACGCCCCGCAGATCACCGGCGCGACCCCGGTCGACGAGCGCGAAGAGCTCTACCGTGCGTTCCGTGAAGGCGACATCTCGCTGCTCGTGGTGTCGAAGGTGGCGAACTTCTCGATCGACCTCCCCGAGGCTTCCGTCGCGATCCAGGTGTCCGGGTCGTTCGGATCGCGTCAGGAGGAAGCCCAGCGTCTGGGCCGCCTGCTGCGCCCGAAACAGTCGGGCCACACCGCGAGCTTCTACACCCTCGTGGCCCGAGACACCATCGACCAGGACTACGCCCAGAACCGTCAGCGCTTCCTGGCCGAGCAGGGCTACAGCTACACGATCATGGACTCAGACGCGATCGCCGCCTGACCTCGGGAGATCATGCTCCGGTGGTGCGGCCGTGCAGTACGCCGCCCAGTCGATGGGTTCCGAGCACTCCGGCCGGCGCTGATGCGGCCCGGGCCGTGCGTGCGATCCCGAGCCTTGCAGCCCAGCGGTCGGCGAGCAGGGCGTAGACGACCATGGCCAGTGCCGAGGCGAGCAGGTCGACGGCGGTCCCCGAAGTCGCGTTGGCATCGACCAGCGTGACGGATCCGAGCAGGAAGATGAGCACGTTGTTGACGATGTGCAGAGAGATCGCGGCTTCGAGTCCCCCCGTACGCCAGGTCAGCCAGGCGGCGACGATCGCGAACATGCCTACGCTCGCCGCGCCCCAGATGTCGTAGCCGTGACCGAGCACGAACAGCGGCACGGGCAGCAGGATCGCGAAGGCGGGATGACGGAGCCAGCTCCCGACCAACTGCATCAGGTATCCGCGGAACACATACTCCTCCGCGGCGGCTTGAAAAGGGATGAGCAGCAGCACGAGCAGCACCATCGTCCAGAGCCCGGGGTGGGAGAAGTCCGCGACGACCGCATCGCCGCTCAGGGCCGACCAGCCCAGTACCACAGCGAAGTAGACGGCGAACACGGCGAGCGCCAGCAGCAGGCTCTTTCCGAGCCACCCCATCCGCAGCCGTCCGGTGACCGATGACAGCAGCCCCACACCGCGACCCTCCACCATGCGCGAGGCCAGCAGCAGTGCGGGGATCATCAGGATCAGCGGCAGCACCAGTGCGACGAGCAGCCACGGCCGGTCGAGGTCGAAGAACTGCGAGGTGGTGAGGAGCGTCTGCGACTCGACACCCCACCCGGGGACGAACATCGACACGATGGCCAACGGCACGATCACGATCACGAGGATCGCGACGTAGAGGGCTATGCCGACGAGTCCGGTCAGCAGCATGCGCCACCAGCGATACCGCGGACGCAGATGCGCCAGTCGATGATAGGCGACCTGATCGACGTCAGGCGGGTCCGGCGGGGCGACGGGGCTTCCGGGGGCTTCAGGGCTTCCGGGGGCGACGGTGACGTCCTCGTACCAGCTCATGCATCGATCCTCTCCCGTGCACCTGTGCGGCGCATCCACCCCCGGGACGATCTCACTCCTCCGGACTGCGCACACAGCATCGGAGGATGCGTACGCACGCTTCCCGAAGGGGCGACTCCACGCCGTTCCGCACAATAGTCAGCATCCCCATGGCCGAAGTCACCATAATGGGGACATGACTGCTCCGCGCATCCTGGTCGTCGACGACGAACCCAACATCCGCGACCTGCTCTCCACGGGTCTCAGCTTCGCCGGATTCCAGGTGAAGACGGTCGCCAACGGCGCCGCCACGATCTCGGCCGTCCTCGAAGAGGAGCCCGACCTCATCATCCTGGACGTCATGCTGCCCGACATGAACGGGTTCAGCGTGACCAAGCGCCTCCGCGGCGCGGGATTCACGGCGCCTATCCTGTTCCTCACGGCGAAGGACGGCACCGAGGACAAGATCGAGGGACTCAACGCGGGTGGCGACGACTACGTCACCAAGCCCTTCAGCCTCGACGAGATCGTCGCCAGGGCTCAGGCCATCCTCCGCCGCACGATGCAGGCCGACGAGGAGTCGATCATCCGCGCCGGCGAGCTGTCCATGGACCAGGACACGCATGACGTTCATGTCGGCAAGGAGCCGATCGAGCTGAGCCCGACCGAGTTCAAGCTGCTGCGCTACCTGATGCTCAACCCCAACCGTGTGCTGTCGAAGGCGCAGATCCTCGACCACGTGTGGGAGTACGACTTCAACGGCGACGCCGGCATCGTCGAGAGCTACATCTCCTACCTGCGTCGCAAGATCGACCCGCACACCGAGGAGTCGCTGATCCAGACCAAGCGCGGCTTCGGCTACATGCTGAAGGTCGGCAAGACGGTCTGACGACCACCGCACCACCAACGACGCCGCCTCGCGGCGCAGCCGCCGCACCGGGGAGGACCGCATGGCGCACAAGCCCGATGCGGTCACCGGCTGGTGGCGACGCATCAGCCTTCGGGCCAAGGTCACCGGCGTCACGGTGGCGGTGCTGGCACTCGGTCTGCTCGTCGCGGGTATCGGCACGGTGCCGATCCTGCGCAACGCCCTGGTCGCGAACATCGATGCCCAGCTGCCCGCCCTGGTCTCGAGCGATCTCGTCGACCGCTACTTCGACACGGTGACGGTCGACGGCGTCACCACCTACAGCCCGCGCGATGAGCAGCCTCGTGACTTCTCCTTCGCGATCTACGATGCGACGGGTGAACTCCGCGCGACAGCACGAGGCACCTCGGGCCAGGCGCCCCTCTTCCCGTCGCAGTACTCGCTCGCGAAGGCGACCGCCAACACGGATCAGATCCCGCTCGAGATGACGGGAGCCGAAGGCGAGCTGTTCCACGCGGCGGTCGCCGTCGTCCCCTCGGAAGGCGGTGTCCTGCGCATCCAGCTGGTCGCTCTTCCCCTCGCACCCGCCGACCGCATCATCAGCCAGTACTTCGGCATCTACATCTCGATCGCCCTGATCACGATCCTGATCGCCGCGCTGCTGACGCGCGGGCTCGTGACCCTCACGTTCCGCAGGCTCGGTCAGGTCGAGGCCACCGCCATGTCGATCGCGGCCGGCGACTTCCGGCAGCGGCTGACCGACCTCGAGCCGACCACCGAGGTCGGCCGGCTGAACACCGCCATCAACACGATGCTCGACCGGGTCGATCGCTCGCTCGCACAGCGGGACCGCACCGTGCAGCACATGCGGCGCTTCATCGGCGATGCGAGCCACGAGCTGCGCACCCCCCTGGTGAGTGTGCGCGGCTACGCGGAGCTCTACCGCATGGGCGCGATCAAGGGCGAGGAGGACACGGCGCGGGCCATGGAGCGCATCGAGAAGGAAGCGATCAGGATGGGGGTCCTGGTGGAGGACCTCCTCGCTCTCGCCCGGCTCGACGAGGAGCGCGAACCGGAGATCGTCCCCCTCGACCTACGGCCGATCGCGCGGGATGCAGCGCTCGATCTCCGTGCCGCGGCCCCCGGCCGGACCGTGACGGTGATCGACCGCACCGCGGACAGCAAGACCGCGATCCCTCTGCACGAGATCCCACCGCTCCAACCACCGCAGCCGCCGACGCCACGAGGCCTCTCCCGAGCCACGCTCTCGCGTCTTCGCCGTCGCCCACGGCAGTCGGACCAGACTCCCGCGATCGACTTCACCGAGGTTCCCGACCTGCCCGTGCGCACGCCGCCGATCGTGCTCGGGGAAGAGAACAAGGTCCGCCAGGTCGTCACGAATCTCCTGGGCAATGCGCGCCGCTTCTCCCCCGAGGACGGGCCGATCGAGATCGTGGTCGACTCCGACCGGGTGGCCGGCACCGCGAGCATCGCGATCGTCGATCACGGCGAGGGCATCCCGCCGCAGATCCGGGAGCAGATCTTCGAACGCTTCTGGCGTGCCGACACCTCCCGCGCGCGGGAGACCGGAGGCTCCGGCCTCGGACTCGCGATCGTCGCGTCGATCCTGAAAGCGCTCCACGGCGGCGTCAATGTCTCGGAGACTCCGGGTGGGGGTGCGACGTTCACTGTGACTCTCCCGCTCGCACCGGCGCGCGCCACTCCTGCACATCTCCTCGAAGACACACAGCCTCTGGATCGGCTCGACCTGCCGTAGCGTCCGTTCCGACGCCATGCGCTCTCTGCACCGCCGCCCGCCTGACTCCGTTGCTCACAGCGCAAGGGATGACAGCGGCCCGGAGAAGATACGGAAGCCGACGCTCGCTTAGCCTCAGAACCCCTACGAGAAGGAGTTCCCATGTCTGTCTTCACCGTCGACACCGAGGCCGTCTACGCGGCCCACGGCGCCACCCGCGCAACGATCGAGCGCTTGCAGGGCGAGTCCGCGACTCTGATGGTCCAGCTCCGACAGCTGCAGTCGACGTGGTCCGGCACGGCATCCCATGCTTTCCAGACGTGCGCCGAGCAGTGGCAGGGCGCGCAGCTCCATGTGGAGCAGGTGCTCGAATCGATCGGAACGTCGCTCGGCGCGGTCGCGACCCAGTACGCAGATGCCGATCAGTACTCGGCCAGCCTGTTCCGCTGACGCACACGCGTATCGACGCAGAACGCCCCCGGCCGAAGCCGGGGGCGTTCTGTCATGAGAGCAGGATCAGAAGTCCATGCCACCCGACGGGTCACCCATGGGAGCAGCGGCCTTCTCCGGCTTGTCAGCGACGACGACCTCGGTGGTGAGGAACAGCGCCGCGATCGAGGCTGCGTTCTGCAGCGCCGAGCGGGTCACCTTCGCGGGGTCGATGATGCCGGCGCCGAACATGTCGACGTACTCGCCCGTCGCTGCGTTCAGGCCCTGGCCCGCGGGGAGCTCGGCGACCTTGTTCGCGACGACACCGGCCTCGAGACCGGCGTTCAGCGCGATCTGCTTCAGCGGAGCCTGGATCGCGACGCGGACGATGTTCGCGCCGGTCGCCTCGTCACCCGTGAGCGAGAGCGCGTCGAGCGCCTTCGTTCCGGACTGGATGAGCGCGACGCCACCACCGGGGACGATGCCCTCCTCGACGGCCGCCTTCGCGTTGCGGACAGCGTCCTCGATGCGGTGCTTGCGCTCCTTGAGCTCGACCTCGGTCGCGGCTCCGGCCTTGATGACGGCCACACCACCGGCGAGCTTCGCCAGGCGCTCCTGCAGCTTCTCGCGGTCGTAGTCGCTGTCGGTGTTCTCGATCTCGCGACGGATCTGCGTGACGCGACCCTCGATCTGGTCTGCCTCACCGGCACCCTCGACGATCGTGGTCTCGTCCTTGGTGACGATGACCTTGCGCGCACGACCCAGCAGGTCGAGCGTGGCGTTCTCGAGCTTGAGGCCGACCTCTTCGGTGATGACCTGTCCACCGGTGAGGATCGCGATGTCCTGCAGCTGCGCCTTGCGGCGGTCGCCGAAGCCGGGAGCCTTGACCGCGACCGACTTGAAGATGCCCTTGAGCTTGTTCAGCACGAGCGTCGCGAGAGCCTCGCCCTCGACGTCTTCGGCGATGATGACGAGCTCCTTGCCGTCCTGGATCACCTTGTCGACGATGGGCAGGAGGTCCTTGATGTTGGAGACCTTCTGGTTCGCGATGAGGATGTACGGGTCCTCGAAGACAGCCTCCTGGCGCTCCGGGTCCGTGACGAAGTAGGGGTTCAGGTAACCCTTGTCGAAGCGCATGCCCTCGGTGAGCTCGAGCTCGGTGCCGAACGTCTGCGACTCCTCGACGGTGACGACGCCTTCCTTGCCGACCTTGTCGATCGCCTCGGCGATGAGCTCGCCGATCGCGGGGTCAGCCGCGGAGATGGAAGCCGTGGCAGCGATCTGCTCCTTCGAGTCGATCTCCTTGGCGCTGGCGAGCAGCTCCTCGGTGATCGCGGCGACGGCCTTCTCGATGCCGCGCTTGAGCGAGATGGGGTCGGCGCCGGCCGCGACGTTGCGCAGACCCTCGCGGACCAGAGCCTGAGCGAGGACCGTGGCGGTCGTGGTGCCATCACCTGCGACATCGTCGGTCTTCTTGGCGACCTCCTTGACGAGCTCCGCGCCGATCTTCTCGTACGGGTCGTCCAGCTCGATCTCCTTGGCGATGGAGACACCGTCGTTCGTGATCGTGGGGGCTCCCCACTTCTTCTCGAGAACAACGTTGCGGCCACGCGGGCCGAGGGTGACCTTGACCGCGTCGGCGAGGATGTTCAGGCCGCGCTCGAGGCCGCGGCGGGCCTCCTCATCGAAAGCAATGATCTTTGCCATGAGTTTTTTCGTCCCTCCTGGACGTAGACGTTGGGTTTAGCACTCAGAGTAAGAGAGTGCTAACGCCATTCTGGCACTCGACACCTTCGAGTGCAAGCCGCCGGAGGAGTGGCGCACCCGGAGGTCAAGGGGCCGGGGTCTCCCCGGGCGTCTCGGGCGCGGAACTCGATCGATCGAGGCCGATCACCACCGTGAACTGCTTCAGACCATCCTCCGTCTGACCGGAGTAGTAGTCGCTCTGCTGCACGGCAGCACCACCGAGGAGGTTCGCCAATCCGATCGCCGCGAGCTCATCCTCATCGTTGACGTAGAAGACGGTGGTGGTGGCGAAGTCCTGACTCGAGCTGTCTCCGGCGAAGACGATGTCCGGTGCCCATCCGTTGTTGACGAGGACGTCCCGCATCTGCGTGTCGAGCCCCTCCTCCGGCGTGCCGTTGAGGATCATCACGGAGACCGAGGTGTCCACCACACCCGTCTCGACCGGAGTGGGGACCGGCGTGGACGCCGCCTCGGGAAAGAGCGAGATGCGCCCCATCACCACGAGGGAACCGAAGATCCCGGCGATGATGAGGACGAGGGCGGCGACGAAGGACCAGAGCAGCACGACCCAGCCGTTCATCCCCGGAGCTTCGGCGCGATGCGCTCCCACACGTCCGGAGGAACGGGGAACGTCATCGAAGCGATCGCGGGAGGGCTTGGACACCCCTCGATGCTAGCGTCACCTTCCTGGCATTCCGATCCGCGGCGCGGAACACCCGATCCCGGAAGCCGCCGACGGGTCTTCTCAGCCGACGAAACCCGGTGTGCGAGCCGAGCGCTGCCTGGCGCGCGAATCCCGGATGCGGCGCAGCCGCCGTACCAGCATCGGATCGTACTCCAGAGCGGCTTCCGACTCGATGAGCCGCCCGAGGAGCTGGTAATAGCGGGTCGAACTCATGCCCAGCTGGGCGCGGATGACTTCCTCCTTGGCTGAGCCGTGCCGCGGCCAGGCGACCTCGATGGCGAGGATCGCGCGATCGCGCTCCGTCAGGTCTCCGAGCATGAGTCCAGGTTAGGACGCGACGGTCGAGGGAGACGTTCGCCACTCCCACCAGCCTCCGAGGGGATCGGCGGCGGCACGCACCCTCCCGTCGATGGCGACGATGAAGCCCGGCCAGTCGTCCGCATCCACCGACGGCACCCAGACGTCGAGCACTCCCGGCGGATCGATCGTGATCCAGCGGGCGTCCAGCGCGGCTATACGGGCGACCAGTGCGTTCCGCTGCGCTCGCGGGATGTGCACCAGCACTCCGGGCGTGGTGATGACGAGCGTCGCATTCACAGGCGCGTCAGCCGCCAGGGCATCGATGCGTTGCAGAGCGTCCCCGGCGAGGAGCAGCGCGGGATCGGAGGCCGCGATCTCGAGCGCAGCATCGATCCGCTGCTCCCGTCCCTCCTCGCCCGGCCACACGAGTCCCCGCAGCCATCTCCGGTCACGCGGGTCGGCCGCATCGAGCGGCGCCAGATCGATGCCCGCTCGCCACACCACCTGCGGCATCCGCAGCGGGGGCATCGCGCCGGTCACCCGGCTCTCCAGCACGACGGTCGATGGTCCCTCCACGGGATCAAGGCCGACGCGGAGCGCACCCTCTTCATCGACGAAGCGGTACGAGTACCTGTCGGGATAGAGACACAGCCCGGCGGAGGCTCCGATCTCGAGCAATGCGATCGGACCCTCGATCTCGGACAGCACAGGAAGCAGCGCGGCGAGGCGCAGCGGTTCGTTCGTCTGCAAGCTGCGACGGGCGCATTCCGCCACCACCTCGTCGGCGTTGCGCAGCACGAAGTCCCGCCACTGCGGATAATCGGCGAGCTCGGCCCCGAGCAGACGGG
The DNA here is from genome assembly GCF_002377845.1 of Microbacterium sp. UBA3486. Lineage (NCBI taxonomy): Bacteria > Bacillati > Actinomycetota > Actinomycetes > Micrococcales > Microbacteriaceae > Microbacterium > Microbacterium sp. UBA3486. The sequence continues at coordinate 12,551 of NZ_DFQP01000017.1, read as the reverse complement.
TGACGGCGAACACGAGGGGCGGCTGCCTCCGGGTCTCGGGAATCCGCAGCAGGATGCGCCTCACCTCGACATCGGCCGCCACGCCGGCCGCCCATTCCGCGTACAGCGCGCTGCGGCCGGGGGCCTCGTCACGGGCGAATCGTGCGTATCGTTCCTGCACGGCATCCGTCATGCGTCCATTCTGACCCGGAGCACCCGATACCCCGTCGCACGGGGGAGAATGGACGGGACTCAGGAGGACACATGTCGTACAGCGTGGACAAGACCGAAGAAGAATGGCGCGAGGAGCTCGGCGAAGAGCAGTACGCGGTGCTGCGCCAGGCCGCGACCGAGCGGGCCTGGACCGGCGAGCTGCTCGATGAGGAGCGGGCGGGCCTGTACACCTGTGGCGCATGCAATGCGGAGCTCTTCAAGAGCGGCACGAAGTTCGACTCCGGATGCGGATGGCCGAGCTTCTACGAGTCGATCCGCCCCGATGCGGTCGAGCTCATCGAGGACGACAGCCTCGGGATGGTGCGCACCGAGGTGCGCTGCGCCAACTGCGGATCGCACCTCGGCCATGTCTTCCCCGATGGATTCGGCACGCCGACCGGCGACCGCTACTGCATGAACTCGATCGCACTGAACTTCACTCCTGAAGCCTCGTGAGCGCCCTCGATGCCGTCCTGGCGCGGCAGTCCTGGTCGAAGGTCGAAGACACCGCGCCGACTCGCGACGAACTGCTCACGTTGGTCTCGGCGGCCGGCCGTGTGGCCGATCATTCTTCTCTGCGCCCCTGGCGGCTGATCGAACTCCGCGGCGCGGATCGCGAGGTGCTGGGGGCGGCGATCGCCGAGGCCCAGGGCGACTCCTCGCCCTCGTCGAAGCCGCTTCGTGCCCCTCTGCTCATCGCCGTCGTCGCGAGTTACCGAAAGAGCGAGAAGGTACCCCGGTGGGAACAGGAGGCCGTCGCCTCCGGTGTCGCCCACATGCTGAGCCTGCTCCTCGACGAAGCGGGGTGGGGCGTCATCTGGCGCACCGGCCACTACACGCGCGCGAAGGCGGTCGCCAGAGCTCACGGCCTCGCCGAGAACGAGGAGCTCCTCGGCTGGCTGTATGTGGGACGCAAGCCCGAAGACAAGAAGCCTGGTCGACGCAAGCCCATCGATGCACGCGCACTCGTCACGCGCATGCCGCAGGCGAATGCCGAGAATGCCCCGAAGACGGCGACGAACACCGAGAAGGTGAAGAAGGCCAAGAAAGCGAAGAAGGCGAAGAAGGCCGAGAAGAAGTAGCCCCTCAGCGGCGACGCGGCCACGGGACCGCGACCACCACCGACGCGACGGCCACGACGACCATCGCGAGCACCTGCCAGAGCGCTGGTCCGGCCGCGGGCGGCCACATGAGGTCGATCACGACCGACGTGACCAACTGCCCGAGCACCGACCCCAGGCCCATGAGCAGCACCCCGGTCTGCGCCACGATGAACGTGCCGAGGAGGATGTAGGAGGCACCAAGGAATCCTCCGAGGTACAGCCAGGGCTCGGAGGGAAGCCCCGCCGGTGCGCCGCGGAACGCGATGCTCACCCCGGATGCCAGGGCGAGCACCACGGTGCCGGCGATGAAGCTCATCAGGGTGGCGGCGAGGGGCGAACGCGCCCGCTGGGCCAGGCGCCCGTTGGTCGCTGCCTGCCAGGCGATCCCGACACCCGCGGCGAACGGGAGCAGCAGCATCCACAGCGGCGCGGTGGCCAGCACGTCGCCGGAGAGCGAGATGCCGACCGCGGCGAGCGCGAGCAGCCCCCCGAGCACCCGCCCTGGCGTGACCGCCACGACTCCGGCAGGCCCGAATCCGATCCGATCGAGCACGAGGCCGTGAACGGTCTGCCCCGCCACCACACCGACGGTGAACAGGGAGACGCCGAGCACGCCGGCGGTGAGACCTTGGGTCGAGACGGTGAGTGCGCCACACGCTCCCCCGAGCAGCATCCAGACGGGGATCGTCTGGTGCCGGATGCCGCTCCACAGTCGTGCGACGCCTCGCCGAGCCGACGGGAGGGCGGAGATCACGACGGCGAGCGCCACGAGTCCCACGGAGAACGAGAGGAAGCCGGCGACGATCCCATCGTCGACGCGCACACCGAGCACCCCGTTGATCCGCGCCTGGATCGCCGTCATGACACCGATCGCGACCGCTCCTCCGAGGGCCAGCGGAGCGGGAAGTCGACGGGTCTCTGGCACCTGTCGACCCTACCCGAGCCGCCGGCCGCTCCTCTCCCGTGAATGTCCGAGGCCGGGACTACGCTGGCGGCATGTGCGCGAGCTACGGACTCGATCCCCGATTCACCGATGCCGAACTCCTCGCCGCCGCCGACGATGCGGTGCTCGAGGGCCTCCGCGTGTGGGCGCAGGAGAACGCCGGCGAGACCGTCCGACCGACGGGCAAGAACCTGCGCAACCTCAACCCGCTGATCGTGCAGCCAGATACCGCCCCGACCCTCGAACCCGCGTGGTGGGGGTTCCTCGTCGACGGCGAGCCGGCGAAGTTCCCCTCGATCAACACCCGCTCGGAGCGGCTGCAGGAGCGTCCGGGCGGGGCGAAGTCGAGAGCGATCGTCCCCGCGACGAGCTGGTACGAGATGCAGAAGCCGTCTCGGCAGTGGAACGAGTTCATCGTCGACGACGGCACTCTGTTCGGCATGGCTGCGGTCACGCAGCGCGGCCGCACGGCCGACGGCGAGTGGTTCACGTGCTATTCCATCGTGATGCGTCCCGCTCCCCCTCACCTCGTCGACCTGCACGACCGGATGCCCCTCCTCGTCCCGTCCACTCTGAGCCATGACTGGCTGACCGCACCGGCGTCGCGGGAGATCATCGACGAGGCCGTCATCGCTTCAGACGAGATGGCCGCGCGGGTGCAGGCTCGCCCTCGCGCCTGACCCTCTGATGTCCCACGCGGGTCGGACACTTCGCCGTCAGATGTGTACCTGAGGGGGACGCGCGACACCCGGGGCGCTCCGTAACGTTGTGCCCATGATCACAGCAGAAGGCCTCACGAAGAGGTTCGGAGACAAGACCGCCGTCGACGACGTGTCGTTCACGGTCAAGCCGGGCAGCGTCACCGGCTTCCTCGGCCCGAACGGCGCCGGGAAGTCGACCACCATGCGGATGATCGTCGGCCTCGACCGCCCGACGTCGGGGCGTGCCACCATCGCCGGACGCGAGTACCGCAAGCTCCGTGCACCTCTCACCGAAGTGGGTGTCCTCCTCGACGCCAAGGCGGTGCACACCGGTCGCACCGCTCGTAACCACCTCCGCGCCATGGCCGCGACACACGGTATCCCCTCCTCCCGAGTCGATGAGGTCATCGACCTTGCGGGCATCGGGTCGGTGGCACGTAAGCGCGCGGGCGGATTCTCGCTCGGAATGGGGCAGCGCCTCGGCATCGCTTCGGCACTGCTCGGCGACCCGCACACGCTGATCCTCGACGAGCCGGTGAACGGCCTCGACCCCGAGGGGGTTCGCTGGGTGCGCCAGTTCGTCCGTCACGTGGCATCAGAGGGGCGCACCGTGCTGCTCTCGAGCCACCTGATGAGTGAGATGGCGCAGACCGCCGACCACGTCATCGTGATGGGCCGCGGTCGGGTGCTCGCGGATGCCCCGCTCGCGGAGCTCGTGCGCTCCTGGACTCGGAACACGGTGCGGGTCCGCACACCGAGACCAGCAGACCTGGCTGCTGCCGTCGGAGGGCCGGAGGTGGAGATCGTGAGTTCGGCTCCCGATCTGCTCGACATCGTGGGGCTGCCCGCCGCGCGGATCGGCGATCTGGCCGCCGACCGCGGCATCCCGCTCCACGAACTCACCCCGACCACCGGGTCACTCGAAGACGCCTACCTCGCCCTCACCGGCGACTCCGTCGAGTACCGCACCAAGGAGATCTCATGACCACGACACAGGCTCCCGCTCCCACGCGGACGCGCGTCGACACCGGTCGTCGGCTGACGTTCATGCGCGCACTGCGCGGCGAGTGGATCAAGCTCGCCACCCTGCGCTCGACGTGGTGGTCGATCGGCATCACCGCCGCCCTCACGGTCGGCATCGCCGTGCTCATCGCCCTCGCTGTCGATGTGCCGGACTTCAGCCCGATCCAGGCCGTGGTCATGCCGATCCAGTTCACGATGCTGCTCGCCGGCATCATCGGCGCGATCTCGGTCACCGGTGAATACTCGACGGGGATGATCCGTTCGACGCTCACTGCGAACCCGATTCGCGGTTCGGTGCTGGCCGCGAAGTCGACGGTGCTGGCACTGTTCCTGTTCGTCTCGTCGCTGGTGATCTTCGTCGTCTCCGCGGTGGCCGTCTCCCTCATCGTCGCCCCGCGTGACCAGGGCATCGACTGGTCGGACCCGACAGCATCGGTGCTTCCGATCGTGGTGGCTTCCTTGTCGATGGCCGTCTTCGCGCTCATCGGCGTCGCGTTCGGATTCGTCCTGCGCTCCGGTGCGGGCGCCATCGCCGCAACCGTCGGTGTGCTGTTCGTACTGCCGATCGTGGCGAACTTCTTCTCCTTCGCCGGAGAGACGTGGGCATGGGTCCTGCAGGCCGCCGCTTACCTTCCGGACGCCGCCGCACGGAGTGCGATCATGCCCGGAGCCGGTGCCGCACTCGACGCTCCGGTTGCGTTCCTGACGCTGGCCTGCTGGGTCGTGGGCGGTGCTGCCGTCGCGTGGGGCGTGCTGCGCACCCGCGACGCGTAAAGTCGGCCTGTGAGCAGAACGCGAAGCCGCAGCGACTCGGTCCGCGAGGACGAGGAGCTGCGGCTTCCGCGCGCCCCGGGCCTGTTCCGACGGTTCTGGGCCCGCCATCCGCTGTTCGCCGACATCCTGCTCGCGCTGATCTGCCTGTTCCTGTCTCTCGCCCCGGCGGCGCCCTACCCCCGCACGTCGCTCCCGGAGGGCACGTACATCGCCATCAACATCGCGACGTTAGTGATGGTCGCGATCGGATGCAGCACTCTCCTCTGGCGTCGACGGGCACCCCTGGGTCCCTTCATCGCCGCGGTCATCCTCGGGACCGTCGGCCTATTCACCGGTATGTCCGGAGGCATCGTCCTCCTGCTCGTCGCCTGCTACGGCGTGGCGGTCTACAGATCGGCGCGTCTGGCCTGGATCTGTTACGGGATCGGTGCCGCCTGGTTCCTCGGACTCACCACGATCCTCATGCTGACCGGCACGACCCTGCTCCAGGTCGGCATCGACACCGCCCTCGGCTACGTCGCGCTCGGGCTCATCGGCACGCTCGTAGGGGTCAATGTGGGCGGCCGCAAGCGCTATCTCCTCGCCATCATCGACCGATCCCGTCAACTCCTGATCGAGCGCGATCAGCAGGCGCAGCTCGCCGCCGCATCGGAACGCGCCCGCATCGCACGGGAGATGCACGATATCGTCTCCCACTCCCTCACCGTGATCGTCGCACTGTCCGAAGGGGCGGCCGCCACCCCCGATCGGGAACAGGCCCGGAGGGCTGCGGTATCCGTCGCGGACACCGCCAGAGGCGCCCTCACCGAGATGCGTTCGATGCTCGGTGTGCTGCGCGACGACGAATCGCCGCTGCCACTGGCGCCGATGCAACCCGTACCCGCGCGTGACACCGTGGAGACGGCTCAGCGTGCGGGCTACCCGGCGACGCTCACCGTCATCGGGCAGGCCGATGTCTCCCCCGCCGTCGCGCATGCGATCGGCAGGATCGTGCAGGAGGGCGTGACCAACGCCATGCGCCACGCCCCGACCGCGAAGAGCATCACCGTGCGGCTGGAGTACACGGCGGACACGGTCGTGATCGAGATCGTCAACGACGGCGTCTCGGGTGAGATCGGCTCAGACGGATTCGGTGTGCGCGGGCTCTCCGAGCGTGCCGCCCATGTGCATGGGACGGTGCGATCCGCACCTGCGGATGGAGGACGATGGATTCTGCGGGCGGTGCTTCCCACATCGGGAAGCAGGCCCGCCGCACCGCGACAGACGATGGAGGACGACGTATGACGCAGGCGATCAGAGTGCTGCTGGTGGATGACCAGGAGCTGATCCGTCTCGGCTTCCGCATGGTGCTGGAGTCCGAGGAGGACATCGTCGTCATCGGCGAAGCCGGCGACGGGAAAGCGGCGATCACGCAGAGCGCGCTGCTCGCTCCCGACCTGGTGCTGATGGACATCCGGATGCCGGAGCTGGACGGCATCGCCGCCACCGAGGCCATCGTCCGAGAACGTCCCCAGACCAAGGTGCTCGTTCTGACCACCTTCGATCTCGACGAATACGCGTTCGGGGCCATCCGCGCGGGCGCGAGCGGGTTCCTGTTGAAGGATGCCCAGCGCCACGAGATGATCTCCGCGGTGCGCGCCGTCCACCGCGGGGATGCGGTGCTGTCCCCGCGTGTGACGAGAGCGCTGCTGGAGCACGTGACACCTCGGCTCGGCGGAGCGTCCGCGACTCCGGCCGCAGAGGAGAGCGCTGCTCTCGAATCGCTCACCGAACGGGAGCGGGACGTCTTCCTCGCGATCGGCCGCGGACTCACCAACGCAGAGATCGCTCAGACTCTGTACGTCGGCGAGTCCACGGTCAAGACCCACGTCGGTCGCGTGCTGGCCAAGCTCAGCGCGCGGGACAGGATCCACGCGGTCATCCTGGCACATCGACTCGGGCTCGTCGGCGACTAGCCCGATCGCATCAGGCGCGCGACGGCGCCCATTCCGAGACACGGTCGAGCCGCTGCACCTCATCGTCCGAGAGCTCCAGACGCGCCCCGGCGAGCAGGTCGGGAACCTGTTCCACGGTTCGCGCGCTCGCGATCGGTGCGACCACGGTCGGTTGTGCGCGAAGCCACGCGAGCGAGGTCGCGGCGATCGAAGCGCCGTGCGCGTCGCCGATCTCCTCGAGCGCGTCGATGATCCGCAGGCCCGCTTCGGTCGCGTACTTCGCGGCGCCCTGCGCCCGGGGCGACGCCTGACCCGCGGTGTCCGTCGAGCGGTACTTGCCGGTGAGGAAGCCACTGGCCAGGGAGTAGTACGGGATGAGTCCGAGCTCGAACTCCTCGGCGACCGGGATGATCGTGTCCTCGACCTCGTTGCGGTGCACGAGGTTGTAGTGCGGCTGCACCGCGACCGGCAGCGCGACCCCGAGGCGCCGGGCGATCGCGACCCACTCGCGGACGCGCTCGGCGGAGTAGTTCGACACGGCGATGTGCCGGACCAGCCCGTCTTCGACGAGTCCCCCGAATGCGCTGACGGTCTCCTCCAGCGGAACGGTCTCGTCATCGAAGTGCGCGTAGTACAGGTCGATCTCATCGATGCCCAGGCGCTTCAGCGAGGCCTCGGCGGCCTTGCGGACATTCGCGGCGGAGAGGCCACGGAATTGCGGGTGCTGACTGACCTTGGTCGCGACGACCACACCCGCAGGTTTGCGCGAGGCCAACCACTCGCCGACGATCGTCTCGCTCTCACCGCCTTCGTTTCCCGGCACCCAGGCGCTGTAGGAGTCGGCGGTGTCGATGAAGTCGCCGCCTCCGTCCACGAAGGTGTCGAGGACGGCGAAGGACGTGTCGCGGTCGGCTGTCCAGCCGAACACATTGCCGCCGAGCGAGAGCGGAAGGACGTCGAGATCACTGGTACCGATGCGGGTCATGATGAGAGCAACAGGTGAGCCCGCCTCCCGCATTCCCGGACGACGCCGTGTTGCGCTCCATCGACGTCACGGTGGCGATACCTCCCCCTCGGCGTGGATCTGCGAGGGTCCGCCCACGATCCGCGGATCCGGTGCGTGGGCGATCATCGGGTCCTTGCCCGGATAGTCGAACCGTGCAAGAACACATCTCATCGCTTCCAACCTCGCGCGCTTCTTGTCGTTCGACGAGATGACGAGCCACGGGAGCGCCGGGGTGTCCGTGTGGAAGAACATGGCCGCCGCTGCCTCGGTGTAGTCCTCCCATCTGTCGACGCTCGTGAGGTCGGTGGGGCTGAGCTTCCACTGCTTGAGCCGATCCTCGCCGCGACGGGTGAAGCGGTGCCGTTGTTCCGCCTCGCCGATCGAGAACCACAGCTTGATGAGACGGATGCCCGAACCGACGAGCATGCGCTCGAACTCCGGCGCGGTCTGGATGAACTCCTCGTACTCCGCCGACGAGCAGTACCCCATCACGCGCTCGACGCCCGCTCGGTTGTACCAGGAGCGATCCATCAGCACGATCTCACCGCCCGACGGCAGATGCGCGACGTAGCGCTGGAAATACCACTGCGTCCGCTCGACATCACTGGGTTTGTCGAGCGCGACGACACGCGCGCCGCGGGGGTTCAGGTGCTCCATGAAGCGTGTGATCGCACCGCCCGTGCCCGCCGTATCCCGCCCCTCGAACAGGATGAGGACCCGTTCCGACGAGCGCGTGATGTGCGCCTGGAGTTTGAGGAGTTCGATCTGCAGCAGTCGTTTCTCGCGCGCGTATGCCGCCCGTGTGAGCGTCGGGAGTTCGGACGAGCTGCCCATCGCCTCCCCCTCCCCTGCTACTCCTCGATCGCGCGACGTATGAGGCAAAGCGCAGGTGGCCGCGGCGGGGAGTCGGCCACCTGCGCCGTCATCGACCCGGCGTGATCTCGTTGAATCCGCCAGGAAACTCAACGCTTAGTAACATATCACCACGTAGTGCGATACTCCGGAATGTCCTTCTCGCACCCAGCCGTCGCCGGAGACTCGACGAGGTCGAATTCGCGGCTATCGTTCAGTCATGGGAACGATCCAGTACGGCAGCGGTGACGAGATCCACATCGAGGACCGCGCGCTCGCACATCTCAAAGTGGTCATCGCCACGAAGTTGCGACGCAACGAGAGCTTCACCCTGTCGTGGCGACACCCCGACGGCGATGCCCCCGGCCGTTCGACGATCTGGCTGCACCCGTCGATCCCCCTGCGCTTCACCTTCGACGAACCGGAGGCCCCTCGACTCAACCCGAAATGGATTCAGGATCTCATGCAGTCGGCGAGCTCCACGGGCGGGATCAGCCTCATCGAGGAAGTGGTCGAAGCGCCGCCGGCCGGCGACGCGGACTCACCTCACCTGGACTGAACACTCCGAACGAGCGGCTGGCGGACGTGCCTCAGCTCGCCCGCCACACGGAGAGCAGCTGCCATCCTTCCGGCACCTGGGACTCGAGGGCGCCCATGTCATCACCCTCGATCTCGCGGATGCCGTCACGACGCAGGAACTTGCCCTCGACGGATCGCATCGATCCGGCCTTCTCCATCGTCGCCATGGCCGACACCAGGTCCCATCCCGCAGGCGCCTGGGCGGTGAGCTGTGCACGGACCTCGGCGAGATCTTCGCCCTTGAGGGTGACGCTGTGGGCTTCGAGCGGGCGGATGAGTCCGTGGAGCATCAGACCAGCCTACGACCACCCGCCCGCGACCGTCGGGGCGTGATCGAGCACGCGGTCGGCAGACACGAGCACATCCACCGTTCGCCGCGCTGCACGAACTCCTATGCTCTGCATATGCGCACACTTCCTCACCTGCTCGGGATCACGTTGATCGCGAGCGTATCGATCGCCCTCGTCGCGTGCTCGTCGCCTGAACCCGAGTCCAGGCCGTCGTCGACAGTCACGAAGAGCCCGACCCCGGCGGCGGCCTCGAGTCCGAGCCCGACCTCGAGCCCGAGCTTCGATGTGGCGGACACCTCGACCTGGCTCATCAGCGAGGGCGGAATCGGCCAGGCCGGCCTCGGCGCGGAATCGATAGCCGACGCATTGAGTCCCACGTTCACCCTGACCGACCGATGCGAAGGCCTGGAATACTACGAGGCCTCGGAATCGACGCCGGTCGGCTTCGGAGTGATCAGCCACCCCGGCGAAGCCGGTGTGAGTGGCGTCAGCATTCGCGTGCCGGGCGACCTCGCTCTGTCGGGCCGTGTGGCGACCTCGCCTCTCACGAAGAGCGGTATCGGGTTGGGATCGACGCTGGACGAGCTGACCGCCGCGGAACCGAGCGGGACGTTCGATACGGCGACGGAGACGCCCGACTACGTCGTCGGAGCCGGAACGCGCTGGCTCGTGTTCGAGGTCTCCGAGGCCGAGCCGTTCGTTCGAGGCATCACCGTCACGGACACGCTGCCGGCAACCGGATTCTGCAGCTGATCCGTTCCCGCGCGCGGAGCCTGGGCACTTCCGTGAGCAGTACTCCTCGCCTGAACGCGACAAAGGCCCGCATCCCCGGTGGTGTCCCCGT
>NZ_DFQP01000017.1:0-2266 GCF_002377845.1 Microbacterium sp. UBA3486 | reverse complement strand
GGTGCCCCCGGGGATGCGGGCCTTCATGTGTGGAGCCGACTACGGGACTCGAACCCGTAACCCCCGTATTACAAGTACGGTGCGCTACCAATTGCGCCAAGTCGGCGGATGCCATCCACCAGCTTAGCGATGGCATCGACCCCGGTTCGAACTACTGGGCGGGCGTGGTGGTCGACGTGGGCGTCGGAGACGGCGTCGCACGGGAGGCATCGCTCGCGACGCTCAGCACGAACTGCGAGAACTCGGCCGGGTCGTCGAACGCACCGACGTACGCCTCGCCGTTCGCGACGATCATGGGCGCGGTGTTGAGCATCAGGTCTTTCGATCCGGCGAGCGGTCCGTCGAGCGCGCGCGTGGTCGCTTCCTTCGCCCAACCGACGAAGTCACCGTTCTCGATGCACGACCGGACGGCCTTGGTGTTGTCGGTGCCGACGGCGGCTGCCAGATTCGCCAGGTCCTCGTCCGACATCCCGTCACTGCCGACCTCGGGCTGGTCGTCGAGCAGGTCGTGATTGAAGGCGTAGAACTGCGCAGGCGAGTGCGTGGCGACGCACGCGGCGGCCGCGGCGGAACGCAACGAGTACTTGGTGCCGTTCGAGCTCGCGGTGAGCAGGGCGACCGGGTGGTAGCTGACGGTGACCGCCCCCTCCTCGATCCAGCCGGCGAGCTGACGCGCATTGGCCCGCTCGAACTTTCCGGCGTCCGGCGAGAGGTAATCGACGTAGACGTGGATGTCGACCTTGTCGGAAGAGGTCGCGCCGGGCGTCGGCTCGACAGTCGGCTCGGCCGAGGAACCCGCGTCGGTCGGCTCTGCCGAGGGCGTCGCGGGCACCTCGTCGGATCCGGCGACGGCGGTGATGTCGGTGACGACGACGCCATCCGACTCCATCCCGGTCGGGGTGAGCTTCGGCTTCGACACCTGAGCGGACACCGCAAGGGTCACTGCGGTGCCGATCGCCCCCACCGCGACGACGGCGACGGCCCCGATGATGATCCGTCGCATGAGGCGCGCCCTCGACTGCTGGGCGTGCACTTTCTGAGCCTTCTCCCGCACGGCCTCGCGAGAATTGCGAGGTGTGGGGACGTTCGGCGTTTCGTCGCTCGACATCGTTCCTCTTGTGAGTCTGCGGGGGTCCGGGTTGGCCCCGACCGCCGCTGAGCGACGATCGCCGCTGGGCGCGGCCGAGATCGATGCTAACCAGTGAGGCTGAGAAATACCCAGGTACAGCCGTTCATGTCATACTGATCTCGACCCAAAGACGGGTCACGGTGGCTCGCCCCACCGCTTCATCACTACGGATCGTCCGGCACGTACCTGCCGGTGAAGGAGAAACACAATGGCATCTGTGACTTTCGACGAAGCCACCCGCCTGTACCCCGGTGGAACCCGTCCGGCCGTCGACAAGCTGAACCTCGAGGTCGGTGACGGAGAGTTCCTCGTCCTCGTCGGTCCTTCCGGTTGCGGTAAGTCCACGTCCCTGCGCATGCTCGCCGGCCTCGAAGAGGTCAACGCCGGCCGCATCCTCATCGGCGACCGCGACGTGACCGACGTCCCGCCGAAGGACCGTGACATCGCGATGGTCTTCCAGAACTACGCCTTGTACCCGCACATGACCGTCGCCGAGAACATGGGGTTCGCGCTCAAGATCGCCGGCGTCGGCAAGGAAGAACGCGCCGCACGCGTGCTCGAGGCCGCCAAGCTCCTCGACCTCGAGCCCTACCTGACCCGCAAGCCGAAGGCCCTCTCGGGTGGTCAGCGTCAGCGTGTCGCCATGGGCCGTGCGATCGTTCGTCAGCCGCAGGTGTTCCTCATGGACGAGCCGCTGTCGAACCTCGACGCCAAGCTCCGCGTCCAGACCCGTACCCAGATCGCATCGCTGCAGCGTCGTCTCGGCGTCACCACGGTCTACGTCACCCACGACCAGACCGAAGCCCTGACCATGGGCGACCGCATCGCGGTCCTCAAGGACGGTCTGCTCCAGCAGGTCGGCTCGCCCCGCGACCTGTACGAGAAGCCGAACAACGTCTTCGTCGCCGGCTTCATCGGCTCGCCCGCGATGAACCTGTTCTCGGCCGACCTCGCCGAGGGCGGCATCCGCTTCGGCACCGAGGTCGTCCCGCTCGACCGCGACACCGTCGGTCGCGCCAACGGTTCGCAGGTGACGGTCGGCGTGCGTCCGGAGGACATCGTCGTCGGTCCCGCCGACGGCAAGGGTCTCTCGGTCACGGTCGACCTCGTCGAAGAGCTCGGCGCCGACGGCTACCT
>NZ_DFQP01000106.1:31412-31691 GCF_002377845.1 Microbacterium sp. UBA3486 | reverse complement strand
CGCCTCGCTCGACCGCCTGGCCGCGCTCTCGGCCTCCTGGGTGCTGCCGGGTCACGGCGCGCCCTGGCACGGCTCCCCGACCGACATCGCCGCCGCCGTGCGAGCCTCGGCCTGAGGCCCACGTCCGCCGTCAGTGGTTGCCGAGCACGGTGGCGGTGTCGCTCACGGTGATCTGCGGGGGATACAGTCCCATGACGTGCAGCGCAGTCGCGTGGTTCTCCGCAGTCGAGCCGGCGCAGGCATCGGTGGCGATCGTGACGTGCGCACCCGCGTCGGCCG
>NZ_DFQP01000106.1:0-31258 GCF_002377845.1 Microbacterium sp. UBA3486 | reverse complement strand
CGATCGCTTCGGGCACCAGGGCGAACAGCGGGTCGCCCGGCGGCTGGTCGGCGAACGGCCAGGCTGCGAAGTAGTCGCCCCAGGAGGTGGACCGGTCGGCGGTCGGTACCCAGCGCGTCACGAGCACGCGGTCGCCGAACGCCTCCGCCAGGGCGCGGATGCTCGGCATCGCCTCGGCGAAGAAAGGTGAACCCCACGCAGACTCCGGCGAGGCGAAGATCGCCTGCGGATCGATCACCACGAGCCAGGTGTCCTCGGCCGCCGGAGCGCTCACACGGCCTCCTGGCGCCGGATCTTCGCGGCCCTGGCGACGTAGGTCACGAGGAACGACAGCACCAGCGCGAAGAACACCCCGAGGTTCGCGTATGCCCACTCGCCGTCCCTGCCGCCGATGAGGAACAGCAGGTAGCCCTGCCAGTTGTTCCACGCGGCATCCTCGGCGAAGTTGTTCACGACCAGGCCCCAACCGATCACGCTCGTGACGACCAGGGTGCCGATCGATGTCCAGTCCCACGCGCCGTAACGACCGTTCTGATCGAACAGGGCCTCTTCGTCATAGTCCTTCCGGCGGCGCAGGATGTCGGCGATCAGGATGCCGGCCCACGAGGCGAGCGGCACACCGAGCGTGATCAGGAAGCTCTGGAACGGCCCCAGGAAGTCGGTCGCGAAGAACACCACGAAGATCGTGCCGAGCGTGAGGATCACGCCGTCGATCGCGGCCGCCGACGGGCGCGGGATGCGGATGCCGAGGCTGAGCAGGGTGAGCCCGGAGGAGTAGATGCCCAGCACCGCGCCCGAGACGAGCGCGAGCACGGCCGTCAGCAGGAACGGCACGAGTACCCAGGGAGGAAGGATCGAGGCGAGCGCGCCGATCGGGTCGGCGGCGATCGCGTTCATGAGGTCTTCGTCGGAGCCGCCGAGCAGCAGGCCGAACACCACGAGGATCACGGGTGCCACGGAGCCGCCGATCGTGTTCCAGGCGACGATCGCCCCGTCAGACGCCGTGCGCTTCTGGTACCTCGACCAGTCGGCGGCGATGTTGATCCAGCCGAGCCCGAATCCGGTCATCACCATCACGAGCGCGCCGATCACCTGACCGATACCGCCGTCGGGGCGGGCCAGCACGGCGGAGAAGTCGATCGCCGGCGCCGCGAGGACGATGTAGACCACGGTGACCACGCCGGTGATCCACGTGAGCACCGACTGCAGCTTCATGATCGTGTGATAGCCGAGCACGGAGGCGGTCACGATCAGCGCTGCGACGATGACGGTCGCGACGATGCGCAGCCAGATGCTGTCGCCGTCACCTCCGAGTTGCGTGATGACGGTCGCGGTGGCGAGTACCGCCATGATCGCGAGGAACGTCTCCCAGCCGATCGAGGTCAGCCACGAGACGATACCCGGAACCTTCTGGCCCTGCACGCCGAACGCCGCGCGGGAGAGCACCATGGTGGGCGCCGAGCCGCGTTTGCCGGCGATCGCGATGAGCCCGCAGAGCAGGAACGACACCACGATGCCGATGACCGAGACGATCGTCGCCTGCCAGAACGAGATGCCGAAGCCCAGCACGAACGAGCCGTACGACATGCCGAACACCGAGACGTTCGCCGCGAACCACGGCCAGAACAGGTCACGAGGCTTCGCCGTGCGCTCGGATTCGGGGATGATCTCGATGCCCGCACGCTCGATGAGGGCCGGCTTGATGTCCGTCATGCTCACATCCTGGCACTGTGAGGGCGCGGCCGGGCGGACTTCGTGTGGGCCGGAACCGCCCGCGTGCTCAGCCGGCGAAGAACGCCTGCGCGGTGCGGGCCAGATCGTGCAGGTCGGAGACCCCGGCGAGCTCTCGTGCGGAGTGCATCGAGAGGATGGGGATGCCCACGTCGACCGTGCGGATGCCGAGGCGGGTCGCCGTGATCGGGCCGATCGTCGAGCCGCACGGCACGCTGTTGTTCGACACGAACTCCTGCGTCGCGACGCCTGCGCGCTCGCACCAGCTCCGCCATGACGCCGTGCCGATCGCATCCGTCGCATAGCGCTGGTTGGCGTTGATCTTCAGGATCGGTCCCGAGCCGAGCACCGGCTGCACCACGGGGTCGTGCTTGGCGGCGTAGTTCGGGTGCACCGAGTGTCCGACGTCGCTCGACAGGCACCACGACGAGGCATACGCCTGACGGCGCGCGGATCCATCGGCGCCCAGCCTCGCGTATAGGCGCTCGAGCACGTCTTCGAGGAAGGGGCCGGCGGCGCCGGAACGGGACTCCGAGCCGAGCTCCTCGTGGTCGAAGGCGGCGAGCACCGCGATCGGTGCGCCCGCGGACGGTTCGTGCGTCGCGAGTGCGACCACGCCGGCGTGCACCGAGGCGAGGTCGTCGAGACGGCCGGAGGCGAAGAACGCGTCGTCCTTGCCGAACACCGCGCCGCGTGCGGAGTCGGCGACGACCACGTCGTATCCGCGGATCTCGGACGCTGCCACGTCGGCCGATGCGGCGAGTTCGGCGAGGATGTCGGCCTCGGTCGGGTCGCCCAGCCCCCACACGGGCTGCGTCTCGGTCTGCTTGTCGAGGGCCAACCCGTTGTTGACGCCGCGATCGAGGTGGATCGCGAGCTGCGGCAGGCGCAGCAGGGCGCCGGTGTCCGCCAGCACGACACGGCCGTCGGACAGCGCCAGTCGCCCGGCGAGGCGCAGCTCGCGGTCGAGCCAGGAGTTCAACAGCGGTCCGCCGTACACCTCGACTGCGGCCTGCAGCCAGCCCCGCGAACCGGTGGTCGGCTGCGGCTTGAGCTTGAACCCGGGGGAGTCGGTGTGCGCGCCGAAGATCTGCACCGGTGTGGTGGTCGCGGCGTCCGACGGCACGACCCAGGCGATCGCCGCGCCATCACGCACGACCACGAAGCGCCCACCGGGCTGAAGAGGCCATTCGTCTTCCTCGTCCAGCCGCGTGAACCCGGACTCCTCCAGTCGTCGAGCGACCTCGACCGCCGCGTGGTAGCTCGAGGGCGAGGCGGCGACGAAGTCGGCGAGGTCCTCGGCGTGGGCGAGGGCTGCGGGGGTGACGGGCATGTCGTGACCTTCCTGGAGAACGCGGTGCTTCGAGCGTAGTCGGGGACTTCACCCGAAGACGGGTCTACCACTTTCGGCTACACCCGGGTTAGCCTTCCAGCGGGGGAGATGCCGGTTCGGGCTCTTCCGTGAACCGGGGAGAACTTCACATGCGTGCACACCCACGTCTGTCCATTCGTCGCGCCATCGCGGGGGCGACTTCGGTACTGCTGCTGGCGGCCGGCCTCACCGTCGTCACCGAAGCGGTCGCTCCGACATCGGCATCGGCGGCGCAGACCCCGACCAGCTGTCAGGGAACGGTCGCGCTTCAGAACGGCGGATTCGAGGCGCCGGTGATCCCGAACGCCTCGGTGTCGCTCCCCGACGAGAATCAGGTCCCCGGGTGGTTCACGAACGACAGCCTGAACCAGATCGAGCTGTGGAGCAGCGGATTCAACGGCGTCACCGCCGCCGCGGGGCGGCAGTTCGCCGAGCTCAACGCGAACAGCCCCAGCCGGCTCTATCAGGACGTGGCGACGACGCCGGGCCAGACGCTGTCGTGGTCTCTCAAGCACCGCGGGCGCACCGGGACCGACGTCATGCGCGTCGTGATAGGCACCCCGACCGGGGCCCTCGTGCAGAGTGGCCCCAACCTCTCCGACGGGAACACGGCCTGGGGTTCGCACACCGGCACGTACACCGTTCCCGCGGGTCAGACCGTGACCCGCTTCGGCTTCGAAGCGGTCAGCTCGGCTGGTGGCAGCGCTTCCGTCGGCAACTTCCTCGACGACATCACCTTCGGAACCGGCCCCTGTCTCATCACGAACAAGTCGGTGACCAATCTGACGCGCGGAGGCACGACCGCTGAGGTGGGCGACACGCTGCGCTACACGGTCACCACGAACAACGGCGGCGGGAACCCGGCGCTGCAGTCGGTGTCGTCCGACGTGCTCGCCGCAGGGATCGACTTCGTCCCGGGCTCGCTCAAGATCATCAGCGGAGCGGGCACGGGCGCCCTCACCGACGCCGCCGGCGATGACCGCGGCTCGTACACCTCGGGGAGCCGCACGGTGCAGGTGCGCCTCGGTGACGGGGGTACGGCCACTGCAGGAGGGTCCATCGGCGTGGGCGCGAGCACGAGCTACACCTTCGACGCCAAGGTCAATGTCTCGGCCGCTGCGACCACGATCGTCAATGAGGCACGGGTCGCCTTCCGCGACAACGTCGTCGGCCAGGACCGCACCTCGGTCAGCCAGGAGACCCAGACCCCTGTGAACGCCGCCGCCGACCTGGCGATCACCAAGAGCATCGACACGGATCCGCTGGTCGCCGGCCAGCCGGTGACGTTCACGATCGGTGTGACGAACAACGGCCCGCAGACCGCGACAGGGGTGACGGTCACCGACCCCATCCCTGCAGGCATCACGAACGTCACGGTCGACTCGGGTGACGTGACGTGCACCGTCACCGCGACGGTGAACTGCGCCGTACCGGACATGGCGGTCGGGCAGAGCACCGAGATCAAGATCACCGGAACGCTCTCCCCGTCGGGCGACCCCGGGGCCTCGCTGTCGAACACCGCCACGGTCTCGGGCACCCGCACCGATCCGAATCTCGCGAACAACACCGCGAGCGTCGTCAGCACGATGTCCGCCCAGACCGACGTGTCGATCGTCAAGACGTTCTCCCCGTCCACGCCGGTCGCCGGCGAGCAGGTGACCTACACCCTCTCGGTCTTCAACGCCGGGCCGTCCGAGGCGCGCAACGTCGTCGTCACCGACCCGCTGGACCCGGACACGACCTTCATCAGCGCCGATCCCGGCCAGGGCACGTGCACGGCCCAGGGGTCGATGCTCACCTGCCAGGTGGGTACGCTCGCCCCCGGCGCAAGCTCCGTCGAGACCTTCGTCGTGGTGGAGATCAACCCCGGCGCCACCGCCGTGCTGCAGAACACCGCGACGGTGACGACCAGCACGACCGACACGAACCCCGCGAACAACGTCTCGTCGACCAGCTTCCAGCCCGACATCATCGCCGACATGGCCGTCGTCAAGACGGCATCCGCCGCGCAGGTCTCAGCCGGTGACACGATCGACTTCACGCTCGCCGTGCGCAACCTCGGCTCGTCCGACGCCGTCAACGTCGTGCTCGCCGACACCATGCCCGACGGATTCTCGGTGACCGGCGTCGATGCCCCTGCCGGCGCGACGTGCACGAGCACCACGAGCGCGATCATGTGCACCTGGGCGTCCTTCCTCGTCGGCGGACCGTCGAACGTCGTCGTGCACGCGGTCGTCGCAGCGGACGCCCCCATCGGCACCGTGACCAACACCGCGGCGGTGGCAGCCCCCGCGGCCGACCGGGACACGACGAACAACGCCAGCTCCGTCGACGTCGAGGTCGTCCAGAGCGCCGACCTGAGTGTCCAGAAGACGGCGCCGGCGACCGGTCAGCCGGGGAGCCCCTTCACCTACACGCTCAGGGTCGCGAACGCGGGACCATCCGTCGCCCGCGGCGCCTCGGTCTCGGACACGCTCCCGGCAGGATTCCTCGATGCCGTCGTCAACGGGCCGGGCTGCTCGATCGTCGGGGGCACGGTCGGATGCGAGCTCGGTGACATCGCCCCCGGGGGGTCGGTGGCCGTCGAGGTCACGGGCACGTGGAGCACGACCGCGACGGGCGTGGTGTCGAACACCGCGACGACCACCTCCGGGACTCCGGATCCGAACACCGACAACAACACCTCGACGGTCGACGTCACGCTCGCGCCGAACGCCGACGTGAGCGTCGTCAAGACGACCTCGACCCCGACGGTTCCGCTCGGCGGGACCGCGACGTTCGAGGTGACCGTCAGCAACGGCGGGCCGTCGGCAGCCGCCGGCGTGGTGCTCGACGAGCTGCTCCCCGCCGGGTTCATGCTCACCGGAGCCACGCCGTCGACGGGCACCTGGTCGATGGAGGACGCGCGCTGGACGGTGGGCACCCTGCTGCCGGGCGGCTCCGAGACGATCACCGTCACCGCGACCGTCAACACGGAAGGACAACTGACCAACACCGCGACGGCGAGTTCGCGTACGCCGGATCCCGACACGTCGAACAACACCGGCACCGCGTCGGTGACCGTCACGCCGTCCGCCGACCTCGCGATCGTCAAGACGATCTCGGCGAACCCGGCTCCTCTCAACGGCGCCGTGACCTACACGCTCGTCGTGACCAACAGCGGGCCGAGCGTCGCCTCCGCCGTCGCGGTCTCCGATGCCCTTCCCGCCGGCCTGTTGAATCCGTCGACCGCCACCCCCGGGTGCACGGTCACCGGATCGCAGCTCGCGTGCACGCAGCCGACCCTCGCGGTCGGCGCCACCTTCACCGCGACGGTGAGCGGCACGGTCGACCCATCCATCGCGGGCACGACGCTGTCGAACACGGCGACGGTGACATCGAGCACTCCTGATCCCGACCCGAGCGACAACACCTCGACGGTGACCGTTCCGGTCTCGGGAACGCCGCAGGTCGAACTCGTCAAGAGCGTCAGCGCTCCGACCGACACCGACGGCGACGGACGCATCGGCGCGGGTGACACGGTCGCCTACACCTTCACGGTCCGCAACACCGGCGACGTCACGCTCACCAGCGCCGCGATCACCGACCCGCTGCTCGGCGGTGCGGTGGCGTGCGCGGCCTTCGCCGCACCTTTGGCACCGGGCGGCGCGGTGACCTGCGCGCCGGTCTCCTACACGCTCACGCAGGCGGACGTGGATGCCGGAACGGTGCGCAACACTGCCGCGGTGACGGCCCAGTCGGCCCAGGGCCCCGCGACCGACGATGCCGAGGCGAACGTCACGATCGCGGCGACCAACAGCATCAGTCTCGCCAAGAACCCGTCGACCGTGGTCGACGTGGACGGCGACTCCGCCGTCGGAGCCGGCGACACGATCGACTACACATTCACCGTCACGAACAACGGCACGACGACGCTGCGCGACGCGGTGATCACCGACCCGATGCTCGGCGGAACCGTGACGTGCCCCGAGCTGGATGGAATCGCGCTCGCACCGGGGCAGTCGGTCTCCTGCACACCGATCACCTACACGCTCACCCAGGCCGACATCGACGGCGGGCTCGTGCACAACGAAGCCTCGGTCACGGCGAATGCGCCGATCGGGACGGTGACCGACACCGCGCAGGCGGACGTGGACATCACCGGTACCGCGGCGATCGAACTGCTCAAGAACGTCGGGCGCGTGCTCGACGCCGACGGCGACGGCTTCATCGGTGCCGGTGACACGGTCGACTACACCTTCTCGGTGCGCAACCTCGGCACCACCACCCTCACGGGTGTGGTGATCACCGACCCGATGCTCGGTGCGGGAACGCTCTGCGCAGTCGGTGCTCTCGCGCCGGGCGGCACATCGGACTGCGGCTCGTTCACGTACACGCTGACCCAGGCCGACATCGAGGCCGAGATCGTCCGCAACACCGCCACGACGACCGGCACCAGCCCGCTCGGTCCGGTCAGCGACGACGCATCGGCCGACGTCGTGATCACCGGCACGAGCGCGATCGAGCTGACCAAGACCCCGGGAGCGATCGCGCTCGGGGAAGACGGTCGGGCAGGAGCCGGTGACACGGTCGGCTACACGTTCACGATCCGCAACAGCGGCACGACGGTGCTGCGCGACATCGTCCTCGACGACCCACTGCTGGGTGGCAGGGTCGACTGCGCCGCTCTTGACGGTCTCGAGCTGAGTCCGGGTGACGAGGTCACCTGCGGGCCGGTCGACTATGTGCTCACGCAGCAGAACGTCGACGACGGGACCGTGCACAACGTGGCCACCGTCGAGGGGCAGTCGCGCAACGGCAGCGCCGACGCCCAGGACGAGGCCGACGTGCGCGTCGCGGGCACCGACGACATCACGCTGCTGAAGTCCGCGGCAGCCGTGGTCGATGCCAACGGCAATGGACGCACGGATGCCGGTGACACCATCGCGTACACGTTCACCGTGACGAACGCGGGCACGACGACCCTCACAGGCGTCACGGTCAGCGACCCGCGCCTCGGGGCGGCGGTCACGTGCGATGCGACCGAGCTCGCCCCGGGTGAGTCGACCGTCTGCGCGGCCGGCGCCCCTGCCGTGCTCACGCAGGCTGAGATCGATGCGGGCGAGATCGAGAACACGGCCACCGCCACGGGAACCGGCACCTCGGAGATCCCGCCGGTCGCGACCGACACCGTGGTGACCCCGCTCGTGGCACAGCCGGCCATCGCCCTGACGAAGACCGGCGGCGACTACGTCGATGCCGACCGCAACGGGAAGATGAACGCGGGCGACACCATCGCCTTCCGGTTCACCGTCACCAACACGGGAGCGGTGACGCTGACGAACGTGAAGATCGACGACCCGAAGCTGGGTGGCGTCGTCGACTGCGCGATCCCCGCCCTCGCTCCCGGCGCCACGGCGAGTTGCGGTCCGGTGACCTACGCCCTCACCACGGCGGACATCGCGGCGAGCACGGTCGTCAACGTGGCCACGGCGAGTGGCGTCGGCGGGGCCGTGACGGTCACGGCTGCCGCCACCGCGACGGTCGACCTGAACGGGCTCGCCGCCACGGGTGGCGTGATCACCGGAATCGGCTGGGCGCTCGCGTTGCTCGCGGTCGGGGCCCTGGTGCTGCTGATCGCCCGCGTGCGTCGACGCGACGTCGAGGTCTGACGCCGCTCCATCCGCACGACGCGCCCCGCCCGATGATCGAGCGGGGCGCGTCGTCGTTTCCCCGCCGTTCATCCGGGCGCGTTAGGCTCGTCCCGATAGCGCCTAGGGTTCCGGGGTTCGCGCCCGTCTGGTCCGAGCGGCGCCACGGCCCTCCTCCACAGGAGAGCCGTCATCTGACAGGACAAAAGCCCGGAGGACCCTGTTCGTCGCGCCGCGCGCCGGACGGAAGGGTCTCGTCGTGTCTCCACTCGCCTTCGTCCTGGTCTTCGGCGCCGCCATCGCCCACGCGGGGTGGAACATCATCGCGCACGGCATCAGCCGGGCCGGAGCGCCGTTCCTGTGGTGGGGATCGGTCGGCAGCACCGCCGTGTGGATCGGTGCGGTGCCGTTCACCGGCGGTCTCGGGGCCGACGACCTGGGGTCGTTCGCCCTCGGTGTCGCCGTCTCGTCGGTGCTGCACGTCGGTTACATGGCGGTGCTCCAGCGCGGGTACCGGGAGGGCAACCTCTCCACCGTCTACGCGACGGCGCGGGGCACGGGCCCCTTCCTCTCGGTGATCGTGGCCGTGCTGCTGCTCGGCGAGCGTCCTTCGGCGGTCGCGCTCGTGGGCGTCGCCGCCGTGATCGTCGGCGTCGTCGCCATCGGACTCGTCGACCGGGGGAGAGGGGCGGGTTCTCGGCGGCTCGATCCCGGCATCGTCTTCGGGCTTCTCACCGGTGTCGCGATAGCCGTATACACGATCTGGGACGCGCACGCGGTACGCACCTGGGGCCTCTCGCCGGTCGCGTTCATGGTCGGAACCACGCTGCTGCAGGTGCCGTTCTACTCGATCGCGGTGCGTCGGCGCTGGGGTGCGGTGTGGGCGCTCGGACGCACGCAATGGCGCCGCATCCTGGCCTTCGGCATTCTGTCGCCGCTGTCGTACATCCTGGTGCTGACCGCGATCCAGATCGCACCGGTCGCGCTGGTGGCCCCCCTGCGCGAGGTCAGCGTGGTGCTGGTGAGCCTGTTCGGGGTGTTCGTGCTGCGGGAGTCGCGTCCCGCCTGGCGGATCGCGGCGTCGCTCGTCGTCGTCGCGGGGATCGTCCTGCTCGCGTGGTGATCAGCGGAAGCTGACGAGACCAGCGTGCGCGGCCGTCACGAGGATCTGCACGCGGTCGCGCAGGTGCCACTTGGACATCATGCGGCCGAGATGCGCCTTCACCGTACCCTCGGAGACGATCAGCGCCTTGGCGATCTCGGCGTTCGACATGCCCTGAGCGAGGCAGTGGAGCACCTCGACCTCGCGCTCGGTGAGCGGCTCGAGGGCGTCGGCGTCGGCCGCCACGGGCGTAGATTCGCGGACGTGCTTGATCAGCATCGAGGCGATCCGGGGAGAGAGGGAGCTGGCGCCGCTGTGCACCTCGCGGACGCCCGTGACGATGTCGTCGGCGCTGGAGTCCTTGAGCAGGTAGCCGGAGGCGCCGGCGCTGAGCATCGGAAGCACCGTGTCGCTGCCGTCGAGCGTCGTCACCGCGAGGACGCGGACGTGCGGCCAGCGCTCGGCGATCACGCCGGTGGCCTCGATGCCGTCCATCTCGGGCATCTGCACGTCCATCATCACCACATCGGGCTGCTCGCGTTCCACCGTGGCGATCGCCTCGAGGCCGTCCTCCGCCTGCGCGATCACGGTGATCTCCGGGTCACGCGACACGAAGTGCGACAGCGCCGAACGGACCAGTGGATCGTCGTCGACGATCACGACACGGATTTCCTGCATAGGGGGAAGCCTAACGGCGGGAGCGCTTCGATGACGTCATGTAGACCTTTGGCCAAAAACCTCTAGACGTGAGACAGATGTGCGCCGCGTGGTTCGCCGAGAAGATGAATACAGACATCGACGAACGACTACAAAATGGAGGTGAACGTTATGTCTTTCTGGCAGCAGGTTGGCAAGCTTATCGGTCTCTACCGCTAGAGTACCTGGCGAATAGGAGATAATGAACCATGGCCTTCGACCAGTCGTCCCGGCAGCCCCGGGAGTTTCTTCGGCTGAGTCGAGGTGAGCGGCTCAGCACCATTGAGCGCATCGCCGTTCTGGCAATCGTCTCCGTCATCATCGCCCTCGACGTCATCGGGCTCTTCACCACTCCGGGTACGAGTCCCGTCACATCCATAGTGAGCATTGCGTCCACCGCAGTCCTCGCCCTCTATCTCTGGTCCCCCCTCATCGCGACATGTGCGATGGGCCTCGTCTTCGGGTTGTCGTTCCTCACGGGAACCGAGACCCAGGTTCTGATCACCGCTGCGGTCGCCGCGGCCCTGGTGATGAGGCTCGGATGGACCGCGCTCGTGCTGTCGTACATCGGCGGCTTCCTGGTGTCGGCGACGATCATCGCCTACGGAGACTCCACGGTCCCCGTCAACGTCGGCATCTACCTGATCTTCGCGACTCTGGCTGGAGCTGTCGGGTTCGCCCTGCGGCTCGCCTTCGCTCGGGGCAGTCGCCTCGAACGCGAACTCGAGGAGCGCGCGGAACAAGAACGTCAAGCAGTGCTCGCCGAGCGACGATGGATCGCCGGTGAGCTGCACGACAGCATCGCGCACCACCTCACGGTGGTGGCGCTGCACGTGCAGATGCTCGAAGACCCCGAGACCAGCACCGATTCGCAGGAAGCGATCCGTGTCGCCGCGCGCAAGGCGATGACCGATCTTCGCTTCGTGATCGAATTGGCGGACGACGGTCCGCAGTCGTCCAGTGTGCAGACGGGCGACCTCGCAGCGGCGATCGACGAAGCGCAGAGCGAGTTCGAATCCGCGGGCCATTCCGTGGCCCGCGACGGAGACCCCCGCGACGAGCGCATCCCGCGTGCCGTCGAGATCGTCCTCGCGCGCATCGTGCGCGAGTCCGCCACGAACATCCTCAAATACGCAGGACCCGGTGAGGTGCAGATCGACCTCGCCGTGGACGACGACGTCGCGCATCTCACACTGCGCAGTCCGCTCCCGACGACGCCGCGCCGCGAGCTCTCCTCCAGTCGCACCGGCCTGGGGAGGATGGCGGAGCGGGTCATGGGCGCGAGCGGCGAATTCAGCGCCGGCGAAGTCGAGGGATTCTGGGTCGTGTCGGCCCGACTTCCGGTCGTCTGATGCTCTAGAGTGTGTGAGCACCCCTTCCGCGATCCGCGAGAACCTAGACGAAAGTCTAGAGAAGTCTCGACGTTCGACCCTGTGGAACGCGTTGCACCCTCCCGTAATCTGAAGGCTCCCCAGATAAAGCGTCCCCAGCGCTGCGATCGCGGGCGCGGTCTTTCTGGCTTCTGAAACACCTTGCGCGCTCGCGATCGCCTTCTGCGTTAACGGCCGATTCTCCGGCCTCCCGACCGGTGCTCATGCACGTCCTGCTAGGCGCCGACAGCACGCATGAAATGGCCGTCGGTGGAGATCCCCGACGCGGCGACCGTGAAGCGCACGACCTCGCTCAGGTAGCGGTCCTCCGAAGCCTCGAAGATCCGCCCCTCCGCATCGCGCGATGTGCGCGTGAGGCGCAGGATGGGCGTGCCACGGGGCACGCGCAGCAGTGCGGCATCCTGGTCGTCGGCGGCCACCGCATCGATGACGTGCTGCAGCGTGACGATCGGGTGTCCGACGGAGCCCAGGTACTCCGTGATCGAGACCTCGTCGAGGTTCACCTCGAACAGTCGTCGTCCCGCGACCTCCGTGTAGTGGAGGCGCTCCAGCATGGTCGGGCGGCCGTCGAGCAGGCGCAGCCTGACCACGCTCACGATGGTGTCGCTCGCGTCGACGCCGAGTGCTGCTCCCAGATCGCCGGCGCGCCGCAGGCTCAGCTCCTGCGTCTGTGCCCCCGGGGTGACGCCCAGCTCCCGAGCCCAGCGCGTGAACGGCACCGACACGTCGACGGCCTGATTGGCCTTGCGGGCGACCACGCGCGCCGGCCGCCCGCGGCTCGTCTCGATCAGGCCTTCGCCGCGCAGAGCGGCCAGGGCGTTGCGGATCGGACCGCGAGATGTGCGCCACTTCTCGGCGAGGTCCGCCTCGGTCGGGACGTCGTCGCCCGGGCGCAGGGTGCCCGCCGCGATCTGCGCGCGAAGGTCGTCCGCGATCTGGGTGTATACAGCTTCGGCCACATAGGTACATTACTTCGCCATCTCGGTGAGCGCGATCACGTTCGAGGAGTGTTCATCCAGGCGAATGCTCGGTAAACGAGCCCTGAACTCTTCCGAGTTAGGTACATATCTCGGCGTGGCACCTGAGAGAGTCTTCCGTGGATCACCCCTCACACCCTGAAAGGTCCTCATGAAGCTTCGCGCTCTTCCCGCCCTCGCCGGCGTCGCGCTCCTCGCCCTCGGCCTCGCCGCCTGTTCCGGCTCGGCCGACGCAGCCGGCACACCCGGTGCCGACGAGTCGTCCTCCGCCAGCGGATTCGCGGTCGACGAGAACACGCTCGTCTTCGGCGTCGTGCCCGACTCGGTCGACACCGAGACGAACTACCAGCCGCTCATGGACTACATCGCCGAGATCACCGGCAAGACGGTCGAGTACCACGAGTCGACCGACTACGCCGCACTCATCGAGGCCGCGGTCGCCGGCAAGGTCGACGTCGCGTCGTTCTCCGGATTCACCTACGTCACCGCCACCAACAACGGTGCCAAGCTCACCCCGATCTCCTCGATCGTGACCGAGGAGGGCCAGGAGCCGGGCTACTTCTCGCAGGCGATCGTCCCGGTCGGCAGCGACATCACGAGCATCGACGACTTCAAGGGCAAGAAGGTCTGCTTCGTGGACCCGTCGTCGACCTCGGGCTACCTGTTCCCGTCGTACAACCTGCTCAAGGCCGGCATCGACCCCAAGACCGACATCACCCCGGTGTTCGCAGGCAAGCACGATGTCAGCGTCACCAAGGTCGGCGAGGGCGTGGAGTGCGAGGCGGGCTTCGCCGAGGACTCCGAGGTCGAGAAGTCGGACAAGGTGAAGGTCGTTGACGAGACGATGGTGCCCGGTGCGCCGCTGGTCTACTCCTCCACGCTCCCGGACGACGTCTCGAAGAAGCTCATCGACGGCCTCGCCGAGATCACGATCGACGACATCATCGCCGCGGGCATCGACGGTGCCGACACCGACGCCTTCCGCAGCGTGTTCTACGCCACGAAGCCGGTCGACGACGCGTACTACGACCTGATCCGCGACATCTGCAAGGAGACCGAAGCGGAGCAGTGCAAGGCCTGAGCCCGGCCTGACCGCTTCCCCTCACCCGGCGCCCTCCGTCCCTTCCGTCGCGCACGGACGGGGACGGAGGGCACCACCGCACGACTCACGACACCACAGGAGCTACGACATGACCGCCTCGGCATCCGACGCCCTCATCCGCCTCGACGGCGTGACGAAGACCTTCGGGACGACCACCGCACTGAAGGATGCCTCGCTCGAGGTGTCCCGCGGCGAGATCGTCGTGCTCCTCGGCCTCTCCGGCTCGGGGAAGTCGACCCTGCTGCGCCACCTCGACGGTCTCGAGACCCCCACCGCGGGCTCGGTCGAGGTGCTGGGCTCACAGGTGCCGGCGCTGAAGGGCAGGGCGCTGCGCGACCTCCGCAGCCGCGTGGGCTTCATCTTCCAGCAGTTCGAGCTGGTGCCCTCGCTCACCGTGCTCGAGAACGTGCTCACCGGATCGCTGTCCGGCGTGCGCGGGCCGCGCCTCGGCCTCTGGGGATACTCGCGTGCCGCCAAGCTCACCGCACTCGAGCACCTCGACCGCGTCGGTCTGCTCGACCGCGCCTACCAGCGCAGCGACACCCTCTCGGGTGGACAGCAGCAGCGCGTGGCCATCGCCAGGGCCCTGATGCAGAAGCCCGACATCCTGCTCGCCGATGAGCCGGTCGCCTCGCTCGACCCGGAGTCGAGCGAGCAGGTCATGGCGCTGATCCGGGAGATCGCCGCCGACGAGGGACTCACCGTCGTCTGCAGCCTGCACCAGGTCGACCTCGCGATCTCGTGGGCCGACCGCATCGTCGGTCTGCGTCACGGCGAAGTGGTGCTGGACACCCCAACCGACGGTCTCACCAAGGCCGAGGTCATGGAGATCTACGGCCGCGTCGCCACCACGACCGCCGAGATCCGTGCCGTGGCCGAGGAGCTGGTCGAGGCGGCTGCGCAGGTGGCCGCATCATGACGGCCCTCGATTCCGCGACGGATGCCGCCACACGCGGCGGAGGCCCCGTGGGTCAGGGCGGCGGGCGCAGCGTCGCCGAGCGTGCCCCGAAGCGTCCGATCTCGCCGGAGCGGATCGCGGCATCCCTTACCCTGGTCGCCCTTGTGGTGCTCGGCATCCTCGCCGTCCGCGATGTCGACATCTCCCTCCCGGCGATGGTGCAGAGCTGGGGCAACGCCGAGAACTTCATGGCACGCGTCGGCGGTCTCACCTTCCCCGCCCCTGGCGACCTCGCCTGGCTGATCGCCCTCACGGTGGGACTCGTGCTCGTGGGCACGCTGCTCGCCGCCGTGCTGTCGGTGCCGATCGCCTACCTCGCCGCCGCCAACACCACGCCGGGCAACGGATGGCGCGCGGCCGCGCGGTTCATCGGCGTGCTCACCCGTGCGCTTCCCGACGTGGTGCTCGCGATGGCGTTCGTGCTGATGTTCTCGCTCGGCACCCTTCCCGGGATCCTCGCCATCGGCATCCACTCGATCGGCATGATCTCGAAGATGTTCGCCGATGCGATCGAGCAGATCGATGAAGGCCCCCGCCTCGCCATCCGTGCGGCGGGCGGTTCGAAGATGCAGGAGTTCACGTCGGGCATCCTGCCGCAGGTGCTGCCCAGCTGGGTGGCCACCGTGCTGCACCGCAACGACATCAACCTGCGCGGCAGCGTGGTTCTCGGCTACGTCGGCGTCGCCGGTCTGGGCCTGGAGATGTCGTATGCGTTCAAGTCGCTCAACTACGGCAAGGGCCTCGGCATCGCCCTCGTGATCTTCATCCTGTGCGTCGCGATGGAGATCGTCTCGAGCATGGTCCGCGGCGCGATGCTCGGCGAGCAGAAGCACACCCGATCGTGGATCGACAGGATCCTGCATCCGCGTCTCGGCGCGAACGCCGCATCGGCACCCGACGCTCGCCCCGCCTGGGCGGCCAGCCCGGAGACCGCGGTGCGGCGGCCCTGGACCGCGCAGCGCGTGCGCCACACGATCGCCGGCGTCGTCGCGGTGCTCGTGGTGATCGGCAGCGTCGTGGTCAGCCAGATCAACTGGATGGACCTCATCACGTTCTGGGCCAAGCTGCCAGAGGTGGCGGCGAAGTTCTGGCCGCCGTCGTTCGGCAACTACGACGCGAGCGCGATGTTCCAGGCGATGCGCGAGACCGTCGCGATCGCCCTCGCGGCCACCGTGCTCACCCTGCTCCCGTCGTTGCTGCTGGGTTCGCTCGCGGCACGCAACGTCGCCCCGAGCTCCGGTGCCCGTGGCACGGCACGTCTGCTGCTCGTCGGCATCCGCGGCATCCCGGAGCTGATCCTCGCGATCGTGCTCGTGGTCATCACCGGACTCGGCGCGCAGGCCGGCGTCATCGCTCTCGCCATCGGCGGCATCGGACTGCTCGGCAAGCTCATCGCCGACTCCTTCGAAGAAGTGGACCGCGGACCGGAACGCGCACTTCGCGCGGTGGGCGCGACGCGTCTGCAGACCTATGCCTCGGCGACAGTGCCGCAGGGCATGCAGGCGCTCATCGGCCACAGCTTCTACATGCTCGACACGAACATCCGCGCGGCGACGATCCTCGGCATCGTCGGCGGCGGCGGTGTCGGCTACTACCTGCTTAACGCCAGCCAGGGCTCTCGCTACGAGACCGTGACGGCGATCGTGCTGATGATCCTCGCCACCGTGCTGGTGGTCGAAGGGCTCGCGATGTGGATGCGGAAGGTGTTCCGATGAATCGTCCTCTCGACACGGCGGACGTGGTCGTCGTCGGCTCCGGGATCGTCGGTCTCGGTGCGGCCCACGCAGCGGTCCGGCGCGGTCTGCGCGTGATCGTGGTCGACCGCACCGAGGCACCGGTCGGCGCCACGATCCGCAACTTCGGGCACCTCTGCATCGGGGCTCAGGGCGGGGAGGCCCGGCGGTACGCCGACATCTCGCGCGACCTGTGGCTGCGCCTCTCCCACGATGCGGGCTTCTGGCTGCGCGAGTCGGGCACGCTGGTCGCCGCCCGGCACGACGATGAGCTCGCCGTGCTGGAGGCCGCCTCCCGCGAGGGCGGGATCCGGATGCTGGATTCCACGGAGCTCCTGCGTCTCGCCCCGCTCCGTGCCGAGGGACTCATCGGCGGCGCGCACATCGAGACCGACCTGCAGACGGATCCGCGCACCGCGGCGGATGCCATCGTGCGTCACCTGGCTCGTCTGGGTGTCGAGTTCCGCTTCCGTACCGCCGTCACCGCGGTCGGAGACGGACGTGTCGAGACCACCCGCGGTCCGATCGCCTGCGGGAGCGTCGTCGTCGCCGTGAACCACGACATCGATCAGCTGCTCCCCGAGGTCGCCGAACGGCACGGGGTGGTCCGCTGCGCTCTGGACATGATGCGGGCGGCCGTGTCGTTCCGGCATCCGCTGGCGGCGCCGCTGCTCACCGGCTGGTCGCTCGTCCGCTACGGTCGGTTCTCCGACGGACCCGAGGCCGCCGTGCTGCGGGAGCGACTGCACACCGAGCGGCCCGACCTCGCCGCGATCGACCTCAACCAGATGTATACGCAGCTCCCCGACGGCACGCTCATCATCGGCGACTCGCACGCGACGGCCGTGGCCCCGGCGCCGTTCCAGCCCGAGGCCGCCTTCACCGCCTTCCTCAGCGAGGCGGAAACGCTGTTCGATGCGCCGGCGCCCCGCGTGATCGAGCGGTGGCAGGGCGTATACGCGAAGGGGCGGCAGGAGTTCCTGATCGACCGGACCGACGATGGTGTGCTGGTGCTCGCCGCCACGACCGGCATCGGGATGACCACAGGGCTGGGGCTCGCCGAAGAGAATCTCACCGCCGCCTTCGGGTGGGCGGCAGCAATGGAAGGAACATCATGACCACTCCTCTCGAACTCGTCGTCCTCGACATGGCGGGAACCACGGTGCTCGACGACGGCGTCGTGGAACAGGCGTTCCAGCGCGCCGCCGAGCGCACGGGCGTCGCGGACCGGATGCCGTGGGACGAGGCGCTCGACTACGTGCGTGTGACGATGGGGCAGTCGAAGATCGATGTCTTCACGCACCTCTCCGGTGGCGACGCCGAGTCGGCCGCACGGGCGACCGCCGCGTTCGAAGGCGCGTACGCCGAGATCGTCTCCGAGCAGGGAGTCTCCGAGGTCCCTGGCGCCGCCGACGCGATCCAGGGGCTGAAGGATGCCGGGTTGACGGTCGTGCTCACCACCGGCTTCGCCCCGGTGACCCGCGACGCCCTGATCGACGGTCTGGGCTGGGGCGATCTCGTCGACCTCGTCCTGTCGCCGATCGATGCCGGACGCGGGCGTCCCGCCCCGGACCTGGTGCTCACCGCGCTGCTGCGCACGCAGACCGCCTCTGTCCAGGCCGTCGCTGTCGCCGGCGACACCGTCAGCGACGTCGAGTCGGGCCGCCGAGCCGGTGCCGGATTCGTCGCGGGCGTGCTGACCGGTGCACACGATCGTCCGGCGCTGAGCGCCGCAGGGGCGGATGCCGTGCTGAGCGATGTGACCGCCTTGCGCGGCGTGCTCGTCCAGCGCGAACTGCTCCCGCTCGTCGCCACCTCCTGAGAGGCCCGACATGGGAACGCTGCTGATCCGTCCTCCCGGGCACCGGAGAGACGTCGCTCTGCGCCCGGCGGCGACCGCGATGGTCTGGATCGGCGAGGGCCATCCGCACGAGACGATCGCCGTGCCCGGGGTCGCGCTCGCCGACGGCGACGTGCTCGTGGCGGTCGAGATGTCGACGATCTGCGGTTCCGATGTGCACACCGTGCAGGGCCGTCGATCCGCGCCGACGCCCCTCGTGCTCGGACACGAGAGCGTCGGGCGGGTGATCGCGACCGGCGACGCCGGAGCGCTCACCGTCGACGGCACTCCGCTGCGGATCGGCGACCGGGTGGTCTGGTCGGTCATGGTGTCGTGTGCGCGCTGCGACCGCTGCCTGCAGGGCATGCCGCAGAAATGCCGCGACCTGGGGAAGTACGGACACGACCGCGTCGGCGCGCACGGCGATCTCACCGGAGCCTTCGCGAGTCATGTGCAGCTGCGGGAGGGGACGGCCATCGTGCGCGTGCCGGAGGCGCTCCCTGCCTCGGTGCTCGCCCCCGCTTCGTGCGCCACCGCGACCGCCTGGGCGGCGGTGGCGAGGGCCGCCAAGGACCGCGACCTCGACGGGGCCGCCGTACGGATTCACGGGGCCGGACTGGTCGGGCTGTCGGCTGCGGCCATCGCGGCCGAGCAGGGCGCGACCGTCGAGGTGCTCGACCCCAATCCGGATCGACGTGCGCTCGCCGCACGCTTCGGCGCGACGGGTATCGCCCGTGAACCCGACGTGGTGATCGAGGCCTCGGGGCATGCCGTGGCCGAGGCACTCGCGGGCGTCGCGGTCGGGGGAACGGTCGTGCTCGTCGGGAGCGTGTTCCCCGCCGACCCGGTGCCGTTCGACGCCGAGAGCATCGTGCGACGGCTGGTCTCGGTCGCCGGTGTCCACAACTACACCGGTGCCGAGCTGGCCGATGCCGTGGCCTTCCTCTCCGGACGGGGGCGGGCCTACCCGTTCGCGGATGCGGTCGGAGCGGTGCGCGGGCTGTTCGAGATCGACGCGGCTCTGGCGGCAGCCGCCAGCCCGGGCGCGCCCCTGCGGATCGGGCTCATCCCGGGGCAGTGACGCCCGGATCGCCGACGCTACTCGTCGGCGTCCTGACCGCGCAGGGGCCCGAGCGGGCGGAGCCCCTCGGAATGGAAGGCGAGCAGGCGAACGGCGGCGGCGACGGTCGCGGCCAGGACCTCTTCCGGGTCGCCGACCAGAGCGAGCCTCCGATGACCCGTATCGTCAGCGGTGGCCCAGCCCAGGTAGACGGTCCCCGCGGGGTGACCCCCCTGCGGCTCGGGGCCTCCGACGCCCGTGGTCGACACGGCGATATCGGCGTCGAAGAGGTGCCGTGCCCCCGCGGCGAGCTGTTCTGCGCACGAGGAGGAGCAGGGATCGGTCCCCGGCGTCAGCCCGAGCACTCGCTCCTTGACGTCCGTCCGGTAGGCGACGACGCCGCCGGCGAACCAGTCCGAGGCCGCGTCGCCGGAGCCGATGGTGTGCGCGAGCAGGCCGGCCGTGAGCGACTCCGCCACCCCGACCCGCAACGGTCGCTCGGCAGCGAGCTCACTCAGTCGCGCGATGTGGCTGCGTATGCCGGGGTCGCCTACCGTGCCGTCCGTCTCGGTGTCGTTCGCGTCGTCCGTCACGGTGTCCGGATCGGCTGTGGGGTCGTCGTGCAGGGTCACCGTGAGATGCTCTCCACCGTCTTGCCGGTCGTCGCCGCGGAGAGCGAGCGGGCGATGTCCGCCTGACTGACGATCCCGACCAGTCGACGATCGGCGATCACCGGCAGGCGTCGCACCTGGTTCTCCTGCATCCGATCGAGGGCCACACGGATGTCGTCGTCGGCGTCGACCGTGACCGGCCTGCCCTTCGCGAGAGCGGACGCCGGCGTCGTCTCCGGGTCCATCCCGAGGGCGATCGCTCCGACGACGATGTCGCGGTCGGTGAGCATGCCCTTCAGCTTGCTGTCCTCGCCGCAGATCGGCAGGGCGCCGACATCCAGATCCGCCATGACGGACGCGGCGATGCGCAGCGAATCGTTCACCCCGATGCACCGCGGACTCGGCGTCATCAGATCGCGGGTGGTGGTCATCGCTCTTCGCTCTCGTCATAGTCGGGGCGAGGAGGCTGGAGCGGCTGGTCGGAGTATTCGCCGCCCGCGCGGCCTCCGTACGGGCGACCGTGATCGGCGAACTCATCCCGCGCGAACACGAGAGTCCACGGACCGGCGGTGAAGTGCGCTCCCGTGCGCAGTGTCTCGGAGTCCTCATCGACATGGGTCGCGTCCACACCCAGGCTCGCGTTCGTCTCGCCCTCGCCGTGCATGGTCAACACATACTCGTCGCGGTCGTCGTGCGTGATCGTGGCATGCACGGGGTCGGTGTCGGCGAGGCGCAGCTCGTTGCCGTCGGCCGAGCCGATGCGCACCACGTCGTCTTCCAGGGCGAATTCGGTGCGTTCGTCGTCCCGCGTGATGCGCAGCCGCGGGTTTCCCGCGCCCCACTGGGCGTGGGTGGTCGTCGGCGTGTAGCCCTCGTCGGGACGGTCGTCGATGTGTCGGTCGTTCATGGCATTGCCCTTCTCGAGTTCGAGTGACCCCGAGGCTAGGCTCCGGTCGATGTCTCGCCGAGGGGGTTGACTTCGGTGTATCGAGTCGGCATCGGGCACACCTGCCCGTGAGGGCGGCATCCGGCGGAGGAGTGCGCGACAATGGATCGAAGCCGTCGTCTCGGCCAGGCAGCGACCAAGGAGCACCACCAATGGGAAAGTTCGTCTACGAAGGCGGCGTGAAGACCGAGATCGAGGACCGCGCCCTCACCCACCTGCAACTCGTCATCACCGCGAAGCTGCGGCGCGGCGAGCCGTTCCCGTTCAGCTGGCGCGAAGATGCGAGCGTGGGCGGCGGGCGCACCACCGTGTGGATCCAGCCCGGGAGCTCGCTCGTCTTCAAGTACTTCGGCAGCCGTCAGCCTTCGATCAACCGCGCGTGGATCGAGGCGCTGGCGTTCACGGCGAACGCTCCGAGCGGTCTGTACCTGGTTCCCGAACCGGCCGAGGCCGGCGACGAGCCCGGTGCCGGAGAGGTTCCGGTCACGCCCCCGCTCTGACCTCCGGGGCTCTCCTCGAGCCCACGCACCTCATCGAGACCCACCGGCGCGGAGCATCCGTCGGTGGGTCTCGGCGTTGCGCCCCGGACATCGACGGCACCCTGGCGAACGGCGAGATCTGTCAACCCCCTGACGAAGGACGGGACGATCGGGGAGGGTTGCTCCGACGACGACACGTCCGACGAGACGAGGAGGATCGGCCATGACCGACGACACCACCGACCCACGGCACGCGCACCGCGAGGAGGGTTTCCCCGCACAGCACCAGGACCAGCCGGGACTGACCGAGGAGACCAGGCCCGAACCGGACCACGGCGAGCGGACCTACGTCGGCCACGCCCGCCTGGACGGACGCCGCGCCCTCATCACCGGCGGAGACTCGGGCATCGGGCGTGCCGTGGCGATCGCCTTCGCACGCGAGGGCGCGGACATCGCGATCGCGCACATGCCCGAGGAACAGGACGACGCGGAGGACACCCTCGCCCTGGTCCGCGAGGCGGGACGCACCGGAGTGGGCTTCGCCGGTGACCTGCGGGACGAGGCGTTCGCGACCGAGATCGTGGCGGGGACGCGGAGTGCGCTCGGCGGACTCGACGTGCTCGTGCTCAACGCCGGCTACCAGCACGACATCGACGGCTTCGAGAACCTGGAGACGGAGCGGATGCGCCGGGTGTTCGACACCAACCTCGCGGGAATGCTGTTCTCGGCACGGGCGGCCTACCCCCAGCTCGAGCCTGGAGCGAGCATCATCGTGACCGCGTCCGTCCAGGCGTACAACCCTTCGCCGGGACTGATCGACTACGCCATGACGAAGGCGGCGCAGGTGGCGTTCGTGAAGGCGCTCGCGGAGGAGGCAGGGCCCAGGGGCATCCGGGTCAACGCCGTCGCGCCCGGGCCGATCTGGACGCCGCTGATCCCGGCGACCGGGTGGGACGCCGAGCGGCTGGCGACCTTCGGAGACGACACCCCGCTGGGCCGGGCGGGACAGCCGGCAGAACTGGCCGGGGCGTACGTGTACCTGGCATCGTCCGAGTCGTCGTACACCTCCGGATCGGTCATCGCGGTCACGGGCGGCAAGGCTCTCTGATCTGCGTCGAGGCGGCGGTCCGGCCGGGGGCCGCCGCCTAAGCTTGTCTGGTGCAGAAGCCCGCCGCGTCCAGTCCCCTCGTGGGGGTCGCGCTCGTCATCGGCTCCTGCCTCTCGCTCCCTTTCGGGGCCGCGGTCGCGGCCCAGCTCTTCCCCGTGCTCGGGCCGTGGGGCGTGACCTCGCTGCGGGTCGCGATCGCCGCGATCCTGCTCGTCGTCATCGTGCGCCCGCGACCGCGGAAGTGGACCCGCCCGCAGTGGCTCGCCGCGGTGCTCTTCGGTGTCTCGCTCGCTGCGATGAACGGCTTCTTCTACGCCGCGATCGATCGCATCCCGCTGGGCCCCGCCGTCGCGATCGAGTTCCTCGGTCCGCTCGTGCTCGCCGCCGTGCTCACCCGCAAGCTCGCGGACTTCGCCTGGGTCGGGGTCGCCCTGCTCGGCATGGTCGTCCTGGGCATCGACGGCATGATCGGCGCCGAGCCGCTCGATCCGCTCGGGGTCGTGTTCATCCTCATCGCTGCCGGCTTCTGGGTGATGTACATCCGGATGAGCGCCCGTGTCGGCGCGCTGATCCCCGGGAGCAGCGGACTGGCGATGGGCCTCGTGGTCGCGGCCGTGCTCCTCATCCCGGTCGGTATCCCCGCCGCATCGACGGTCGCGATGGACCCGCAGCTCCTGCTGCTCGCGGCGATCACCGCGGTGCTGTCGTCGGTGATCCCCTACAGCTTCGAACTCGCGGCGTTGCGCCGTCTGCCGCAGCGGGTGTTCGGGGTGCTGCTGAGCCTCGAACCCGCGTTCGCGACCCTCGCCGGGTGGCTCATCCTCGGGCAGGACGCGACACCGCTGCGGATGCTCGCCGTCGGGCTCGTGATCGCCGCGAGCGTCGGCACCACGCTCGGCGTACGGAGGGACCGTCGCGACGGCGGCCCCTCCGGCCCCTTCACCGCGCCGATACCGCTGCCCGACTGACCGCGGGCGTCGGCAGCGGGAACCGCCGCCGCAGGATGACACGCTGCACGAGCGTCCACACCACGGTGACCGTGAGATACAGCGCGGCAGCGAGCGGGACGAACGCGGCGAAGACGGCGGTGAGGTAGTGCATCGCCGAGACGACGCGCAGCATGGCGGGGGAGTTCAGCGGAGAATCGTCGCCCTCCACCGGTGCCGGACGGAAGACGCGACGGGTGATCTCGGCGGTGATGATCATCACCGCCAGCAGCGCGCCGAAGACGAGGAACGTGGCAGGGGTCGCGGTGCCGCCGAAGAGCGCCGACACCAGGCTCGTGCCGAGCGGCGCACCGAACAGGTCGTGTGCGAGCAGTTCGTTCGGGTGCCCCGCGATCTCCGGTCGGAGGAACAGCGTGTAGAGGATGCCGACGACCGGGGCCTGTGCCAGCACGGGAAGCATCCCGGCGAACGGCGACGTGTTCTCGGCCTTGTACAGCGCCAGCGTCTCCCTCTGCAGGCGCTCGGGGTTCTTCTTATGGCGGCGCTGCAGCTCACGCAGCTTCGGGGCGAGGCGCGCCCTGGTCTGCTCGGCCTTGGCCTGGGAGATGCCGACGGGAATGAGCAGCGCCCGCACCAGCAGGGTGACGAGGACCACCGCGAGGGCGGCCGCCGAGGCGCCGGCGAGGGGGGTGAGGAGGTCGGAGAGCCCGGTCAGGGCGCCGTAGGCGGCGTCGAGGAGGGCGGCGAGAGGGGGGAAGGCGAAGATGTCCATGCGGGTGTCCGTTCGTGGCGTCGGGAAGGGTCGGCGAAAGCCGCGTGATCCCGTCGTGTGAACGGACTACGCGGCGGTCGCGACTCCCGGCGCCCGAGGGCGCGGATGCCCGGCGGCATCGGGATCGCTCTGCGTGAGGAGGGTGCCGATGTCGATCGCGCGCAGCGGATGCGGGGTGTCGGCTGTGGCTCCGGGGCGCACGCTCAGCACGATGGCGAGCGTGAGGGCGGTCACGGCCAGCAGCGCGATCGCGAGGCCGAGGGCCGCCGCATCCGGCATCGAGACGAGACCGAGCGCGGTCGCGACGAAGCTCAGCATCTGCCCGAACCACTCGCTCATGTGCGCGCTCCTCCCTGCGACGAGGATATCACCGGGGCCCGGGCTTCACCCCGGCTTCGAATCGCGCGAATCGTCGCATCGGCGGCTCGAATGCAACCGTTCGCGATTCGAACGGGGACGGTGCTTCCGCCGCGGGCGTAACGTCGAAGCATGAGTGACCTGCGCGCCCTGCTCGGCATCGATCATCCGATCATCCTCGGCCCCTTCGGCGGGCTCTCCTCGACGGCGCTCACCGCGGCCGTGAGCGATGCGGGCGGACTGGGCTCGTTCGGCCTGTACGGATACGACGGCGACCGCATCCGCGCGACCGGGGCCGAGCTGCGCTCCCTGACCGATCGACCGTTCGCGGTGAACATCTGGCTGCCCAGAGGCGATGAGGTCGAACCTAACCCGCAGCACACGGTGTTCGCGCAGGCGCTTCAGCCCTTCTACGAAGCCGTGGGGGCCGAGGTTCCCGGCAGACCCGAGAGCTATACCCCCTCCCTCGATGAGCAGCTCGACGCCATCTGGGAGATCGACCCCGCGGTGCTGAGCGTGGTGTTCGGGGTGCCCTCCGACGCGCTGGTGGAGGAGGCCCGACGTCGCGGCATCCGGCTCGTGGGCACGGCGACCACCGTGGCGGAGGCGGTCGCGCTCGCCGCAGCAGGAGTGGATGCCGTGGTCGCCACCGGCGCTGAGGCCGCCGGCCATCGGGTGTCGTTCCTGCGCCCTGCCGAGGAGTCGCTCGTCGGGACGNNTCCCTGATTCCGCAGGTCGTCGATGCGGTCGACGTGCCCGTGATCGCCGCGGGAGGCATCGCCGACCGGCGCGGCGCGGCCGCGGCGTTCGCTCTGGGCGCCGCCGGTGTACAGGTCGGTACGGCCTTCCTCGTGACGGCGGAGTCGGCGGCGAACCAGGCACACCGTGACGCGATCCGCTCGACCGCCGCCGACGAGACCGTGCTCACGCGCGCGATGAGCGGACGCCTCGCCCGGGGTGCGCGCAACCGCGTGGTGCGGGCGATCGAGGCGAGCGGCACGATCGCGCCGTTCCCGATGCAGAACTGGCTCACCGGACGTTTTCGCACGGCGGCCGGCGAGCAGAACCTGGGCGCGTTGCAGTCGCTGTGGATGGGGCAGGCCGCGCCGCTGGTGCGCCACGACACCGCCGGCGAGGTGTTCGCCGAACTCCTCGCCGGAATTCCGGCCGTTCCCTGACGCTCGCTCTGCTGCGACCGGAACGGTCGAGAGCCGGTCGCTCCGCTAGAGGATGACGGTGGACTTGCCGTGCACGATCACGCGGTCCTCGGCGTGCCACTGCACGGCCCGCGCGAGCACCAGGCGCTCGACGTCGGCACCGCGGCTCTGCAGCTCGGCCGCCGACTCGGAGTGGGTCACGCGCGTGACATCCTGCTCGATGATCGGTCCCTCGTCGAGATCGGCGGTCGCGTAGTGCGCGGTCGCGCCGATGAGCTTGACGCCGCGATCCTTGGCGCGCGCATACGGGTTCGCCCCGATGAACGCGGGCAGGAACGAGTGATGGATGTTGATCACCGGGGCTTCGAGACGGGTGATGAAGTCGTCGGTGAGGATCTGCATGTAGCGGGCGAGCACGACCAGGTCGACGTTGCCGCGCAGCAGTTCGAGCTGTCGCTCCTCCATCGCGGACTTGTCGCCGGAGGGGATGTGCACGAACGGCACCCCGAACGAACGGACGGCCTCCGCCAGGTCGGGGTGGTTGGAGACGACCATCGTGATGTCGATGTCGAGCTGTCCCCGCTGGGTGCGCCAGAGCAGCTCCATCAGGCAGTGATCGTACTTCGAGACGAAGATCGCGACGCGCTTGCGACGGGCGACATCATGCAGCGACCACTCCATGCTGAAGCGCTCGGCGACGACCGCGATGTCGGCCTCCAGTGCGGGACGTGCGGCCGAGAGCCCGTCGAGGTGGATGACGGTGCGCTGGAAGAACCGGCCGCCTTCGGAGTCGGTCGAGTGCTGGTCGAGCGAGATGATGTTCGCCCCGTGTTGCGCGAGCACGCCGGCGACGGCGGCGACGATGCCGGGCTGGTCGTCGCAGGCGATGAGCAGGCGGGCGGTATCGGGCTGAGACATGGGGGCTCCTCGAGGGTGTGCATCGATTCTGCCGTGGATGCGCCGAGCGGGCGAATCGCGAAAGATCACCCGCAGCGCGTCACCCGCGAGACCGAGGGCTCACCTACCCTGAGAGCATGGAAGCGAGCGACCTCGGCCTGGTGCTGATCCCCCTGTTGGCGGTCGCCGCGCCGTTGCTCGCGCGCGGTGTGCGACCCGTGGTGCGGGTGCCCATCGTCGTGTTCGAGCTCGTACTCGGCATCCTCGTCGGTCCGGCGGTGCTCGGCTGGGTCGAGCCGGGGCCGCTGCTCGAGAAGCTCAGCGACTTCGGCCTGGCGCTGCTGTTCTTCGTCGCCGGAACCGAGATCGACTTCAAGATGGTCGCGGGCAAGCCGCTCGCGCGCGCATCGCTCGGATGGGTGCTCAGCGTCCTGCTGGGTATCGGGCTGGGGTTCTTCTTCGCGCCGGGGGAGGGCATGGTGGTGGTCGGCATCGCGCTGAGCTCGACCGCGTTGGGCACGCTGATGCCCATCCTGCGCGATGCCCGCGAGCTCGACACCCCCTTCGGCCGTGCGATCAGCGCGATCGGCGCGGTCGGCGAGTTCCTGCCGCTCATCGCTATCTCGATCTTCCTGAGCACGCGGACGACGCCGATCGCCACCGTGGTCCTCTTGACCTTCGTCGTGCTCGCCGGTCTCGCCGTGCTTCTCGCCAATCGTGTGCCGCATGGACGGCTGCACCGTATCGTGCGCGCCACGCTGCACACCTCCGACCAGTTCGGCGTACGCTTCGTGATCCTCCTCATCGCTGCGCTCGTCGGCCTCAGCGTCATGCTCGACCTCGACATGCTGCTCGGCGCCTTCGTGGCAGGTGCGATCTGGCGCATCATCATGGCGCGCGCCCCGAAGAAGGACGCGGAAGAGGTCGAGAGCAAGATCGAGGCGATCGCCTTCGGTTTCCTCGTGCCGATCTTCTTCCTCTACACCGGCGTCACCTTCGACCTGCAGGCGCTGCTCACCTCGTCGTCCGCGCTCGCACTGGTGCCGATCTTCCTGGTCGCCCTGCTGGTGATCCGTGGATCGGCGGCGCAGCTCTCTGTTCCGCACGGTGCGAGCGTGCGCGATCGGGCGGCCCTCGGACTCCTCGCCGCGACCGGCCTGCCGATCATCGTCGCGGTGACGGCCATCGGCGTCGACCAGAAGATGCTCGACACCGGCACGGCCGCGGCGCTGGTCGGGGCCGGCATGCTGTCGGTGCTGATGTATCCACTCATCGGCATGACGCTCCGCGGCGATCGCGCCGAGGTCGTCGGGCCGACGCGCGCCGCCGAATCCACGCAGGGAGAACTGTGACCACCGCATCCGCCCTCCTGACCCAGGCCGCGAGAGACCTGAAGGACGCTCCGAAGGAGGGCCTCGGCGAGCAGCGCGACTCCCGGTGGCGCGGGCGTCGCATCGTGCGGGTCGGCGAGGCCTGGCACCTGGGCGTGCTGCTGCTGACCGATACGCATGCGCTGGCCACGAATGAAGTGTTGCGCGCCGCCGACCCTGGTCGCCGCGGCTACACGGCCGAGTCGGCGAGGGAGCGCGCCGAGCGCCGTGCCGAGGCCCTGCGCGGCGGCTTCGACGAGGGCGACGTGGTGCACGTGGGGTGGAGCGTGATCGACGTCGATGCGGTGGATGCCGGCGGTTCCTCGGGTCCGCTCGCCCTCATCGATGCGGTCCCCTCCGTGCGGTGGAGTACCGCCGGTGGATTCATGCCGCTGGAGGCATACCTGCGCGAGCGCGTGGCGCTGCTGCGCGACTCCGCGTCGAGCTGACGCCGGCGAAGAGACGCCGGCGAAGCGACTCAGGCGAAGGCCTCGGCGAAGCGGCGCAGGAGTGCTGCGCCCTCGGTGACAGATGCGGCGAGCACCTGCTGCTGCACCGCGTCGAACTCGTCGGGGTCGAAGTAGCCGGTGGTGCGGTAGAAGGTCATCCGGTCGGCGAAGTCGCGAGGCGTGGGCTCGGGGTGGAACTGCGCCGCATACAGGTGCGAGCCCACGCGGTAGGCCTGCACAGGGCAGACCTCGTTCGTCGCCAGCAGCACCGCACCGGGAGGCGCGCTCGCCGCGCTCTCCTTGTGCGCGGTGAACACGGTGAGGGCGGAGCCGCTCGGACCGAACACCGGGTCGAGCGCACCCTCGGGGGTCGTCTCGATCACGGTGGCGCTCGCGGGCTCGGGGGTGTCGGTCACGACGTCGCCACCGAGCATGCGGGTGACGACTCCGATGCTGAAACAGGTGAAGAACACCGCGATCTCCGCCGCCATCGCCGCATCGGCGAGAGTCCGCAGATCGGCTTCGACCCGCAGCTGCTCCGCGGTCTTCACGGCGTCGGAGACGTTGAAGGGCGAGCCGCCGACCACGACGCCGCGGTAGCCGCGCAGGCGCTCGATGTGCAACGGCGTCTGCAGCAGGTCGAGCCGGTCCACCACGTCCACGCCCAGCGCCCGCCGGAACGAAGCGTGCTCGGCATCCGCCGCCCCGATCTCGGGACGCACGCAGATGTAGAGAAGCGAGGCCATCAGGAGATTCTAACGAGCGCGCGGCGGTCGGCCGTCGCGGTCGTCAGCGCGAGGAGTTCGCCGTGCGGCCGCGGACGATGCCCACGAACGTCTCGACATCGGGTGTGGTGCGCTCGCGGAGCCAGACCAGGGCCACGGTCGAGGTCGGTCCGTCCGTGAGGACGCGGTGGTCGGCGTCCTTGCGGTGGTGCTTGCGGGCGAGCGACATCGGGACGATCACGATGCCGACTCCGGATGCCGCGGTCGCGATCGCGTCATCGGTGGGCAGCGCCGCGAACGTCGCCGGGAGTGCGCCCGGGAGATCGAGGGGACCGAGCACATCGTCGGTCAGCACGATCACGATCTCGCCCTCCAGGTCTGCCGCCGTGAGGTCATCGGCCGCCATCAGATGCGAGTCCGCCGCGGCGACCACGACGGGGAGCTCGTCGTAGAGCGGGATGATGTGCAACGACTCGTCCAAGAGGGGCAGACGCACCAGGGCGGCATCGAGATCGTCCAGCGCTGCCCGCGAGGACGCCGCCTCGATCTCCACGAGTTCGAGCGGAACGTGCGGCATCCGCTGCTTCCACGCATCGACCCACTTGCCCGGCGTCGCGCCGGGCACCGCGCCCAGACGGAAGGTGCGCGGTGCCTCGGCTTCGGGCGGCGGAGAGTCGAAGACCACCTTGGTGGTCTTCTTCTTCGGCTTCTGCGGGGGGAAGCGCTCGGCAGGAGCGGCCTTGTTCCGGCGAACCGGTGTGCCGCGGCTTGCGCCCTTCGCGGGCCGTCTTCCCTGATTCGCCATGGGGACCAGGCTACTCGGCGAGCGGCCCCGGCACCTCCGGTGACGCAGCGGGGGTCGCGGCCGCGAGCTTGCGCTGCGCCCGGCGGATGAGTCCCGTGGCGCCGCCGACGAGCAGCAGCACGCCCGCGGTCAGCAGAAGGATCGTGATGATCGTGGGTGGAGTCAGAGCCAGGAGCGCGTCCGCGACCGCTTCGCGTCGGGCTTCATCGGCGAGCGCCCAGAGGGCACCTCCCGCGATGGCGGCGAACAGGAGTCCCCAGATGATGGCGGCCCAGCGGGTGCGGGGCGGGGTGGTCGTCTCGGTGATCGTCGGCGTGCTCATCACTGGTCTTCCTTCACGGGCTCGATGACGATGACGGCGATCTCGCCGCTCGACTGATGGACGGTGACCGGCTGGACCGTGGTCGTCGAGGCGTTCTCCGCGGCGACCTTCTCCGACACGGACGAGCGTCCGTCGCGTTCCTCGACGGGCCAGACGCCGCTGTCGACGATCCCGCCTCTCTCCTCATCCTGCCGCGTCCAGGAGACGGTGGCCGTATCGACGGTGGCCCGCAGATCGAGCTCCACTCCCGGCTGCACGTAGATGAAGGTGTTCCCGGAACCCTTGTCCACGACGATCGACCGGGGGCTGTCGTCGTGCGGGTTCAGCGTGACGTACACATCTCCGAAGGGCTGGCGCACATGAGCGGGCGCGTTGTTGCCGATCGAGGCATAGCCGAGTGTGACGCCGGGGAAGGCCGAGAATGCACCGGCCACCAGTCCGCCCACCAGCGTGAGCACTGTCGCGAAGGCCAGGAAGCCGCTCCGCCGACGGAACGCCCCGGCGACGATCATCCCGAGGGCGAGGATGAGGGCGGCGGCGAGCAGGCCCAGTGCCCCGCCGAGGGCTTCCCCACCGGCGACGAGACCGACGGCGGCACCCGTGATGATGGCGAGGCCGATCATGGTCGCGGCGAAGGCGAAGCCCGCTCGCGGGTTCGATGCGCGGCGGATGCGGCGGCGCTCGGCCGCCTCCGCGGCGATCACGGCGGCCTCAGCCTGTC
>NZ_DFQP01000082.1:0-8226 GCF_002377845.1 Microbacterium sp. UBA3486 | reverse complement strand
ATCTCACCGATCATCACGATCGCCTTGGTCTCGGGGTCGGCCTCGAACGCCGCGAGCGCGTCGATGTGCGTGGTGCCGATGACCGGGTCGCCGCCGATGCCGATGGCGGTGGAGAAGCCCAGGTCGCGCAGCTCGAACATCATCTGGTAGGTCAGGGTGCCCGACTTCGACACGAGGCCGATCGGCCCCTTGCCCGTGATGTTCGCGGGCGTGATGCCCACGAGCGCCTCGCCCGGCGTGATGATGCCGGGGCAGTTCGGGCCGATGATGCGGGTCTTGTTGCCCTTGCTCTGCGCGTAGGCCCAGGCCTCGGCCGAGTCGCCGACGGGCACGCCCTCGGTGATGACCACGAGCAGGGGGATCTCGGCGTCGATGGCCTCGATCATCGCGTCCTTGGTGAACGCACCGGGCACGAA
This sequence comes from Microbacterium sp. UBA3486, assembly GCF_002377845.1. NCBI lineage: Bacteria > Bacillati > Actinomycetota > Actinomycetes > Micrococcales > Microbacteriaceae > Microbacterium > Microbacterium sp. UBA3486. The sequence continues at coordinate 7,810 of NZ_DFQP01000082.1, read as the reverse complement.
AGCGATCGACACGTCGGCGCCGGTCTCCTTCATGGCTTCGGCGACCGAGGCGAAGACGGGCAGCTCGACGGCGTTGCCGTCCTTGTCGGTGTGCGAGACCGTGGTACCGGCCTTGCGGGCGTTGACGCCACCGACGACCTGGGTGCCGGCCTTGAGCATCAGTGCGGTGTGCTTGGTGCCCTCACCGCCGGTGATGCCCTGGACGATGACCTTGGAGTCCTTGTTGAGGTAGATCGACATTCTTCTCGTCCTTCAGTCTCAGGCGTTGGCGAGCTCGGCGGCCTTGTCGGCGCCCTCGTCCATGGTGGCGGCCAGGGTCACAAGCGGGTGTGCGTACTCGGCGAGGATCGCGCGACCCTCGTCGACGCGGTTGCCGTCCAGGCGCACGACGAGCGGCTTGGAGGCCGTGGCCCCCAGCGTCTCGAGGGCGCCCTTGATGCCGTTGGCGACGGCGTCGCACGCCGTGATGCCGCCGAAGACGTTGACGAACACGCTCTTGACCTGCGGGTCGCCGAGGATGACGTCGAGGCCGGCGGCCATGACCTCGGCCGAGGCGCCGCCGCCGATGTCGAGGAAGTTGGCCGGCTTGACGCCGTTGTGGTTCTCGCCCGCATAGGCGACCACGTCGAGCGTCGACATGACCAGACCCGCGCCGTTGCCGATGATCCCGACCTCGCCGTCGAGCTTCACGTAGTTGAGGCCCGACTCCTTGGCCTTGGCCTCGAGCGGGTCGGCTGCGTCCTTGTCCTCGAGCGCTTCGTGCTCGGGGTGACGGATCTCGGAGGCGTTGTCGTCGAGCGTGACCTTGCCGTCGAGCGCGATGATGTCGCCCTCTTCGGTGCGCACCAGCGGGTTGACCTCGACCAGCGTCGCGTCCTCGCCCTTGTACACGTCGTAGAGCTTCACGAAGACATCGGAGACCTTCTCGATGAGGTCTTCGGGGAAGTTCGCCGCGCGAGCGATCTCGACGGCCTTCTCCTTGTCGATGCCCGTGAGCGGGTTGACCTCGACGCGTGCGAGCGCCTCGGGGCGTTCGACGGCGAGCTCTTCGATCTCCATGCCGCCCTCGACCGAGCAGAGGCTCAGGTAGGAGCGGTTGGCGCGGTCGAGCAGCACGGAGAAGTAGAACTCCTCGGCGATGCGCGCACCCTGCGCGACCATGACGCGCTTGACGATGTGGCCCTTGATGTCGAGGCCGAGGATGGCCTTCGCTGCTTCGTACGCCTCGTCGGGCGTCTTGGCGACCTTGACGCCGCCCGCCTTTCCACGGCCGCCGGTCTTCACCTGAGCCTTGACGACGACCACTCCGCCGATCTTCTCGGCAGCCGCCCTCACCTCTTCAGGGGTGTCCGCGACGATGCCGGCGAGGACCGGCACTCCGTACTTTTCGAAAACGTCTCGTGCCTGGTACTCGTACAGATCCACTGTGGTTCCTTCACTGGGCTGCTGTCTGGTAATTCTCTCGATGTCGAGACATCGACCAGTCCCCCAGCCTACTACCCCGAACTGAGCGCTCCTGCGGCCCCGGCACCTCGACCGCTCAGCGTCGAGTCGGCACTCCGGCTCGACGCGCGGGGAGGGCGACCCGTCGAAGCTGTCGGGTGATCAGGAACGGCATGACCACCAGGGCCGTGCCCGTGGCGACGATCACGGGGCGCACCACGACCACCGGCAACGAGCCCCACAGGGCGATGAGGATCGCGCCGATCATGACGGCACCGAGCACCAGTTCGCACACGAGGAGCTGGCGGCGCACCGATGCGCTGTCCTCGGCCATGGTCGTCTTGCGCCCGCGCACCGAGATGTGCGAGGTCCATCGCGTGCCGTCCCACCAGCGCCGCGTCCCGCGCCGCCGCGTGTCGAACCAGCCGGCCGGAATCCCGTCATCTCTCACGCTCCTCAGTATGACGGCGACGCCTCGGCTTCTCCGCCCGGCGAGGTCTAGGCTTTCGCCATGCACGAATCCGCAGAACTGCGCACCGGCGTCGTCGCCGCAGCGCTCGAACTCTTCAGCGCCCAGGGGTTCGACCAGACGTCGGTGGAGCAGATCGCCAAGGCCGCCGGCGTCTCCCGCTCGACCTTCTTCCGCCAGTTCGGCGGCAAGGAGGACGTGGTCTTCGCGGATCACGAGGTGCTTCTGGAACAGCTCAGGGAGTTCCTCGACGAGGGGCACGATGACCCGTGGGGCGCGGTGTGCGCGGCTTCGGAGTCGGTCTTCGCCCACTTCGCGCACGACCCGGAACTCGCCAGGCGCCGCTATCAGATCGTGCGACAGGTCCCCGTGCTGCGCGAGCGCGAGATCATCACGGTCTTCCGCTACGAGCGACTGTTCGACGACTACCTGCGCGGGGCACTCCCCGGCGTGGATCCCCTGGACGCGGTCGGCTTCGCTGCCTTGGTGACGGCCGTGCACAACCATGTGCTGCGCCAGCTGCTGCGTGGCCGCAAGAAGGTGCCGCTGGCGACACTGCAGACGGCGCTGGCCGGCGTCCGCCGTCGCTACGGGGTTGCGGGCGAGGCGGCCACCGCGCCGGATGACATGGTGGTCGCGGTGTTCCCCCGGTCCATGCCGATCGCCGAGGTCAGCCGCAGGCTGCAGTCACAGCTCGACTAGCTCGGCGTGCGGTCGGGTCGTGGAACCGAGTATCGAGGAGTACGATACTTGGTGCCACGAAGGAGTCCCATGAGCACTGCAGCCTCCCCCTTCCCCGGCGAGCGCGTCTCGTCGTACGACATCACCGGACGTCAGGACAGCGACTACTACGCCGTCTTCACCGACATCCCCGCCGCCGATCGGGAGGCGTGGGACCGCGCGAAGGCCTACGTCGACGAGGTCGCCCCGCAGATGGCCGACGCCTGGGACCGTGCGGAGTATCCGCTCGATGCCGCGCGTCGGATGGGCGAGATGGACCTCGTCGTCGACGGGGTGCAGCACCCGTCGCTCACGAGCCTGTCGCCACTGGCCGCAGGACTGGTGAACATGGAGATCTCCCGCGGCGACGGCTCCCTGGGCACGATCCTCGCGGTGCAGGGCGGACTCGCCCTGCGCACCCTGGCCCTGTTCGGCTCCCCCGCGCAGCAGGAGAAGTGGCTGACGGGCCTCGCCGACGGCTCGGTGCTGGGATCGTTCGCCCTGACCGAGCCCGATCACGGTTCCGACTCCGTCTCGCTGGAGACCGTGGCCCGCCGCGACGGCGACGGCTGGATCCTCCGCGGAACGAAGAAGTGGATCGGCAACGGCGCCTCCGGCGGCATCACCTTCGTCTGGGCGCGCATCGACGACGAGGGCGCCGAAGAGCATGGCGCCGTGCGCTGCTTCCTCGTGGAGCAGGAGACCCCGGGCTACACAGGCAGCGTCATCCGCGGAAAGGCCTCGCTGCGCGCGATCCACCAGGCACACATCGTGCTCGACGACGTGCGGGTGCCCCTCGATGCGGTGCTGCCGGGGACCAAGAGCTTCAAGGACGCCTCGATCGTGCTGTACGCGACTCGTTCCGGTGTCGCCTGGTCGGCGCTCGGACACGCGACCGCCTGCTACGAGGCCGCCCTCGCCTACGCCACCCAGCGGGTGCAGTTCGGAAAGCCCCTCGCCAGATTCCAGATGGTCCAGGAGCGTCTGACCCACATGCTCGAAGACCTCACCGCCATGCAGCTGTACTGCCGGCGGATGGCAGACCTCGAGACCGCCGGTGAACTGCGCCCGACCCAGGCTTCGCTGGCGAAGTTCCACAACACGCGTGCCGCGCGGCGCATCGCCTCGACCGCCCGCGATCTGCTCGGCGGCAACGGCATCCTGCTCGAGAACGGCGTGATACAGCACATGGCCGACATCGAGGCCATCCACACCTACGAGGGCACCGAGAGCGTTCAGGCCCTGCTCCTCGGGCGCGACATCACCGGGATGAGCGCGTTCGCCTGAGGTCGGATCCCGGAGTCGACTCACCGGCGTCGGGCGCTCACGTGGCGCTCTCGACTCGCCGCCGACCCCGCGACCGCCTGCACCGCGAGGAGCAGCACGAGCGCCAGGACCGGGACGACCCACCCACCGACCGCGGCGTGCAGGATGCCGAGGCCGAGCGGACCGAAGCCGGCCAGCAGGTAGCCGACTCCCTGCGCCATCGTCGACAGGTGCGCCGTGTGCCTCGCATCCGGCGCGCGGAGCACGATGTACGTCAGCGACAGCGAGATGGCGGCCCCCTGCCCGAGACCGAGCAGCGTCATCCAGAGCCAGGGCGCGGCTCCACCGGGCGCGACGAGGAGGCCGATCAGCCCCGCCGCGCAGAGCAGCGCGGAGAGCACGACGGGGAGCCACGTCGGCCGCATGCGGCGCATCATCGTCGGCACGAGGAGCGCCGCCGCGATCCCGGGAAAACTGGAGTACGACAGCAGCACCCCGGCATCCGACACCGAGACCCCGCCGTCCTGCAGCATCGTGGGAATCCAGGTCAGGGCCGCGTAGTAGCTCAGGCTCTGCAACCCCATGAACGCGGTGACCGCCCACGCGACCGGGTCCCGCAACAGCGCCGACATCCGCGGCTCGTCGATGGGTTCCGTGATCGCATCGACGGGAACGCCCGCCACCGCCGGGGAGGTGACGACCCGACGCATCGCCCGAGGCAGCCAGATCACCAGGGCGAGTGCGGCGGGAATCGCCCAGACCCCCAGCGCACCACGCCACGACCCGTCCAGGGCGATCATGAACGGCACCGTGAATGCGGCCGCCGCGGCGGCGCCGAGGAACAGCGATGTGGAGTACAGCCCCATCATCAGACCGAGACGGTGCGCGAAGTCCTGCTTGATCACGGCGGGCATGCAGACGTTCGCGACCGCGATGCCCGCCCCCACCAACACCGTGCCACCGAAGAGAGCCACAGGTGAGGGAAGCAGGCGGACGCCGATGCCGAGTGCCACCACGACCATCGTCAGCGCAAGCAGCCGATGCAGTCCGATCCAGCGTGTCAGCGCGGGCGTCATGAACGCGAAGGCGCCGAAGGCGAACACGGGGATCGTCGTCAGGAGCCCTGCCGCGGCTGCAGGGATCCCCAGGTCCTGCTCGATCGCGGGGAGGACGGGTCCGACGGAAGCGACGCCCATGCGCAGGTTCAGCGCGATCAGCAGCAGGCCGGTGCCCACGTAGATCCCGGTGAGGATGCCGCCGCGCCGGGTGGACGGCGTGGTCAACGGGGTCGGCGCGGTGTCGAACGGTTCCTGCATCGTGGTCATGCACCGAGTCCAGCATCGCCCCGGGATGTCAGGAAACACGTACACTGCATCTTGATGTCGAATACCCGCCAATCCTCGCGAATGGTCGACCTGAATCTGGTCGACTTCGATTCCCTCGCGGCCCTGCCCATGGAGGGCGCCTACCGGTTCGCGCACGCCGAGACCTCCCCCCGCCACGCCCACCCGCTCGGACACCTGGTGCATGCCGCTTCCGGAGTGCTGTCGCTGCTCACCGACGAAGGCGCCTGGATCGCGCCGTCGACCCGCATGGCCTGGGTGCCCGCCGGCGCCGAGCATCGTCATCGCGCGCACGGGCGCACGGACATGCGCATCGTCCATCTGACCGACGAGCTCGCCACATTGCTCCCGGCCTCCCCTGCGGTGCTCGTCGCGACGCCACTCGCGCGCGAAGCCGTGCTGGCGTTGACGTCCGACCGCACACGCAGCGACGAAGCCCTGGACCACCTGCGCCGCGTGGTCGTCGACGAAGTCGTGACCGCGCCCGAGCAGCCACTCCATCTCCCGGAGCCCCACGATCCGCGCCTGCGCCGTGCCGCACGCATCGTCGAGGATGACCTCGCCCTGCCCGTGCCGCTCGGGGAACTCGGCGCACGCACTGGCACCGCCGAGCGGACGCTGAGCCGCCTGTTCCAACAGGAGACCGGCATGGGATACCGGCAGTGGCGCCTGCAACTGCGCGTGCATCGGGCACTCGTCCTGCTCGCCGACGGCGCCACGGTGACCGACACGGCCTCCGCATGCGGGTGGGCCACGACCAGTCAGTTCATCGAGCAGTTCACACCGCTCGTCGGGATGACCCCCGGCCGATACCGGCTGTCACAACCGACCGCGTGAGGGGAAGGACCACGACTGCGGTCGGCTCAGACCACGCGCGCCATGCATACGAGGCGTTGGCGATCGTCCCATGAGGGCACCCGCTCGAAGCCTCGCGATTCGTAGAGACGCACGGGGCCGTCCCGCCATTCCCACACCGACAGCCGCACCTGCGACGCACCGAGATCGACCGCATCGGCCACCGCCGCGTCCAACAGCGCCGAACCCACCCCGCGGCCGCGCACGTCGGGCTGCGCCCACAATCGCTTGATCTCCGCCACACCGTCGTGCACGGACAGCACCACGACCCCGACGATGCGTTCGTCGAACTGCGCGACCCGCACTCGATGCGCGGCGTACGCCTCGGCCGGGTCATCGACCTCGCGGAGATAGCGGTCGGGTAGCGGCACGGCGGGATCGCGCTCGGATCCGTGTTCCTGCAGACTCTTCTCCCGCTCGGTCTGCAGCAGATACGCACGCACAGCCGCACCGACCTCGAGTGCGTCGGGTCCGGTCAGGTCGGCGAGCCGGATCGACGGTCGGTCGAGCCCGGATCCCGCCTCGGCGCTCACGGTCAGTCGCAGCCGCAGCCGCCGGACGGCGTCTTCACCATGAAGCACACGTCGCACACGCCGTAGTCGCGATCCTCGACCGGCTTCGGAGCTTTCTCGGCCCGCGGGGCGGAGACGCGAGGAGTCGTCGTGCGCTTGGCCGCGCGCGGCGGGGTGAGCGGGATGAACTCGCTGGGGTGGCTCACGTAGAAGTACGGCGCCCGGCCTTCGCTCGGCTGCAGACGCAGCGGAGCGGAACCGACGACGAGGCGCTCGTCCTCGGTGAAGCCGTTCGTGTAGGTGCGCCCGATGTGCAGAGGGGCGCCCTCACCTCGACGGATCGCTTCGATGTAGCGACCGCGGTCGATGAACGAGCTGATCCCGATCTCTTCGACGATGGCGGTGATGAACGCGTGGTTGGACGGGTCGATGCGGTGGGCGCGCAACGCCTCCGGGAGCGAACGGTATGGACGGGAGGTGCCTGCGGGGGTCGGCCCCTGTACTTCTTTCATCCTTTCCAGGATCGCACGCTCCGAGGGGTACGTCCGACCGTTTTCGGTTCATATACGTGCCAAACTGACGTCATGGCCCAGGCGACGATCATCGGCTCCGGCCCGAACGGGCTCGCTGCCGCCGTGGCGCTCGCCCGCGCCGGCTACCGGGTACGCGTGCTCGAAGGCGCCGACACGATCGGCGGCGGTGTGCGCACGCGCGAATCCACACTCCCCGGGTTCCGGCACGACGTCTGCTCCGCCGTGCACCCGGCCGCCCTCGCCTCGCCGTTCTTCCAGGCGTTCGGACTGGATCGGCGCATCGAGTGGATCCGTCCGGAGGCCTCGTACGCTCACCCCCTCGACCACGGACGTGCGGCGATCGCCTGGCGCGACATCGAGCGCACGGCGACGGACCTCGGAGTCGACGGATCCGCCTGGACCTCGCGTCTGCGTCCGCTCAGCAGCCACATCGACGGCGTGGTCGACTTCACCGGCAACCAGCTGCTCCGCATCCCCCGCGATCCGTTGACCGCCGCGCGCTTCGCGATCCGGATGCTGGACCAGGGCACTCCCCTGGCGGCTCGCGCCTTCCGCACGGAGGAGGCGGCGGCGCTCATCTCCGGGGTGGTCGCGCACGCCAACTCGCCGCAGCCCTCCCTCGCGGGTGCGGCGGCCGGGCTGCTGCTGGCCGCGCTCGGACACGCAGGC
>NZ_DFQP01000022.1:0-14576 GCF_002377845.1 Microbacterium sp. UBA3486 | reverse complement strand
GGCGTCGCGGCTGCTCGGCGGGAGCGGCCTTCGGGCGCGCCGCCCGACGCGCAGCCCAGGCGGCCACCTCGGCGTCGACGTCACGCGGCGAGGTGACCACGGGCGGGCCGCCCTGCAGCTGGCGGCGCGCTTCCCGCACTCGCCGATTGAAGTCCTCGAGGACGTCGCGCACGTCGGACTCGCGCCCCAGCAGGTCGAGCTGATCGTCCAGTTCCCGATCCTCGGTGCGCAGCAGGATCGCCGGCGGACCGAGACCAGTGAGGTTCTCCGTCTCGATCTTGCGACGGATCCACCAATCCGGGTCGTGATGGGTGCCGAGTCCTTCGAGAGGCTTGCCCGCACCGGGAAGGTCGTCGAACTCCCCCCGGCGGATCGCCACCTGGATGGCCGTCTCGATGAATGCGGCACGATCGACCGCCGCGGCGATCCCGGGCGGCGTGCCCGACTCCTCGTCGCCGTCCATGCTCTCGCCATGCTGTCTGCTCGCGAGATATCGTGCGGCCGCTTCTCTGGGATCCGTCATGATGCACCTCCGTGGCATCCGAGCTCCCCTCCACCCTACGACGACCGCCACCGCCCGGATCGGGGCCGCAGCCGGTGAGGTCGGCCCCAGGTCATAGGCTCGGAGGATGACCGCGCGCGCCTCCCTCAATCGAGAGATCCTGCGGCTCGCCGTCCCCGCGCTCGGCGCACTGATCGCGGAGCCCGCCTTCCTGATCGTGGATGCCGCGCTCGTCGGGCACCTCGGGACCACTCCGCTCGCCGGGCTCGGCATCGCGGGGGCTGTACTCCAGACGATCGTCGGACTGATGGTCTTCCTGGCCTACTCGACGACCCCGGCGGTCGCTCGCCGCTTCGGCGCGGGACAGCCCGGCGAGGCCGTCTCCGTCGGCGTCAACGGCATGTGGCTGGCGCTCGGGCTCGGCGCCGTGCTCGCGGTGATCGGCGCCGTGTCCTCCCCCTGGCTCGTCTCGCTGTTCGGGGCGAGCGAAGCCGTTTCCGCGCAGGCGAACGAGTACCTCGTGATCTCGATGTGGGGGCTACCGGCGATGCTCATCGTGTTCGCCGCGACCGGTCTGCTGCGCGGCATGCAGGACACGATGACGCCGCTGTGGATCGCAGGGCTCGGGTTCGGGGCCAACGCCCTGCTCAACTGGCTGTTCATCTACGGACTCGGCTGGGGCATCGCGGGTTCCGCGGCGGGCACCGTGACCGCGCAGTGGGGAATGGTCGCCGCCTACGTACTGGTGGTGCGCCGCCTCGCCACCCGGCACAGCGCCTCGCTGCGCGCACAGGGCGCAGGCATGCGCAACACCGCGACGTCGGGCGGCTGGCTGTTCCTGCGCACCGTGAGCCTGCGCGTCGCACTGCTCGCGACCGTCGGCGTCGCCACCGGCATCGGCACCGACGAGCTGGCCGGGTGGCAGATCGTCTTCACGATCTTCTCCGCGGCCGCCTTCGCCCTCGATGCGCTCGCGATCGCGGCCCAGGCCCTCATCGGCAAGGAGCTCGGAGCCGGGGACGAGCAGCAGGTGCACCGTGTGCTGGCCCGCACCGTCGCGTGGGGTGCCTGGTTCGGCGTGGCCGTCGGCGGGCTGATCGCCGCGCTCTCGGGCGTGCTCGGCATCGTCTTCACCGGATCGGCGGAGATCGCAGCGCTCGTGCAGCCGGCACTGCTCGTGCTCGCCATCGCCCAGCCGATCGCCGGTGTCGTCTTCGTGCTCGACGGCGTGCTGATGGGTGCGAACGACGCCCGGTACCTGGCGATCGCCGGTGGTCTGAACCTGGTGCCGTTCCTGCCCGCACTGTGGGTCGTCGCCGCCACCGGAGTCGACGGCACCGCCGGGCTCGTCTGGCTCGCGGTCGCCTTCTTCGGCGTCTACCTGCTCGCACGGCTCGGCACCCTGGGGCGGCGGGTGCGGTCCGGTCGCTGGCTTTCGGCCACCGCCTGATGCCGCCGCCGCGTCCGGCTGTTCCTGATCGCGACTTCTTCACAACCGCTGGAATCCGCGGAATACTACGTCGCCTGCCCCTGGCGCCCTCGACGATGATCGGGGGACACTGAAGGGATGCTGGGGATGACCGAACCACAGGTCTGGACACTGATCGGCGTCTTCGCCGCGGGGATGTTCGGCACCATCACACTGATCTCGACGATGTTCCTGCGCACGATGCAGAACGGGTTCGACGGCGTGCGCACGGAGATGCGGAACGAGTTCGCGAGCGTGCGGACCGAGATGAGAAACGAGTTCGCGAGCGTGCGGACAGAGTTCCGGAACGAGTTCGCGAGCGTACGCACGGAGACCGGCAGCGAGTTCGCCGGCGTGCGCACGGAGATCCGGACGGTGCATGAGCGCATGGATCACCTCGATCGCGACGTGAACGCGATCTACCGTCATCTCTTCGGCATCGACCGCGGGTGACGCCGGGCACTGTCGAGATGGCGAGGGTCAGGCCGCGTATCTCCGGCACCACTCGTACATGATCACGGCGGCCGCGGCACTGGCGTTGATCGAGCGCGTCGAGCCGTACTGCGTGATCTCGATGTGGGCGGAAGCGGCGGCGAGCGCCTCGGCGGAGAGCCCCGGGCCCTCCTGGCCGAACAGCAGCACGCAACGCTGCGGCAGGTCGGCCTTGTCGACGGGCACCGCCCCTTCGACGTTGTCGACCGCGATGATCGGAACCCCTTCGGCCGCGGCCCAGGCGGCAAATGTCTCCACGTCTTCGTGATGCACGACGTGCTGGTAGCGGTCGGTGACCATCGCCCCGCGCTTGTTCCAGCGGCGGCGGCCGATGATGTGCACGGTGTCGGCGAGGAACGCGTTGGCGCTGCGCACGATCGATCCGATGTTCATGTCGTGCTGCCAGTTCTCGATCGCGACGTGGAACGGATGCCGCTGGGTGTCGAGGTCGGCGACGATCGCCTCCATGCGCCAGTAGCGGTAACGGTCGATCACATTGCGGGTGTCGCCGGAAGCCAGCAGCTCCTGGTCGTACTCCGCACCTTCGGGCCAGGCCTCCTCGCCACCGGGCCAGGGCCCGACGCCGTAGCCGGGTTGAGCGATCGAACCCGTGCTCACCGCGCCCACGGGGGCATCGGGACTCGTGCTGTGCGGGGCGGCGTCATCCATCCCGCCAGGCTATCGCCGTTGCATCCCCGTTCGAATCGCGCAACAGGCTCCCTCCGGGCCACGTTTGCAGCAATCCACGCGCTTCGAAGGATATTTAGGTACACCGAAAAATACGCTACAGTTTCGGTGTGCCTAAAAATTCCTCCCTCCCGATGACGACCGCTGCCACGCCCCCCGCCCGCGCTCCTCGCAGCCTGTGGTTGCTGGGCCCTGCCCTGGTGGCTGGCGTCGCCTACCTCGACCCCGGCAACGTCGCCAGCAACATGACCGCAGGAGCCCAGTACGGGTACCTGCTGGTGTGGGTCGTGCTCGCCGGCAACGTGATGGCGTGGCTGATCCAGTACCTCTCCGCGAAGCTGGGCGTCGTCACCGGGCAGAGCCTTCCCGAGGTGCTGGGGGCGCGGCTGAAGCGCCCATGGGCACGCCGTGCATACTGGCTGCAGGCCGAGCTCGTCGCGATGGCCACCGACCTGGCCGAGGTCATCGGCGGCGCGGTCGCTCTGAACCTCCTGTTCGACGTGCCGCTGCTGCTCGGCGGCCTGATCACGGGTGCCGTCTCGATGATCCTGCTCACGGTGCAGAGCCGGCGCGGCGCCCGCCCGTTCGAGTTCGTGATCATCGGCCTCATGGCGATCATCACGATCGGATTCGTCGCGGGAGTGTTCGTCGCCCCGCCGGACCCGGCGGGGGTCATCGGCGGGATGGTCCCCCGTTTCGAGGACACGGGCTCGGTCCTGCTGGCCGCGTCGATCCTCGGCGCGACGATCATGCCGCATGCGATCTACGCGCACTCCTCACTCGCCCGCGACCGCTTCGGCGCCTCGACCTCTCACGCAGGCGACGAGGCGGTGCGCACCGAGACCTCGCGCATCCGCCGACTGCTCACCGCCACCCGATGGGATGTCTCCATCGCCATGGTGATCGCCGGATCCGTCAACCTCTGCATCCTGCTGCTCGCCGCCGCGAACCTCGCCGGCGTCGAGGGCACCGACTCGCTGGAGGGCGCACATGCCGCTCTCGCCGCCGGACTCGGACCGGTGGTGGCGACGTTCTTCGCCGTGGGACTGCTCGCCTCGGGACTGGCATCGACGTCGGTGGGCGCCTACGCGGGGGCGGAGATCATGCACGGACTGCTGCATGTGCGCATCCCGCTGCTCGTCCGGCGCCTCGTGACGCTGATCCCCGCGCTCGTGATCCTCGGCATCGGCTTCGACCCCACCCTCGCGCTGGTCCTCAGCCAGGTGGTGCTCTCCTTCGGCATCCCGTTCGCGCTGATCCCCCTGGTCGTGCTCACCGCCCAACGACGCACCCTGGGGGCCTGGGTCAACCGGCGATGGACGACGGCTGCGGGGGTCATCGCCTCCGTGTTGCTGATCGCGCTCAACGGCGCCCTGCTCTGGCTGGTGCTGACGGGAGCGTGAGCCCGGATAGGCTCGAAGCATGTCTGCCGAGAACGCCCGTCGCAACGTCCGCATCCTCACCTGGATCGGCTTCGCGACCGGCGTCATCGGCGGCCTGCTGATCGCGTTCCCGACGGTCATCGGGTTCGGCAGTCCGTGGGTGCAGCTCGCCCTGGGAGTCGCCACGCTCGTACTGGCCTTCCGGGCCCGCAAGATCGGCATGGCCGAGGTCGAGGGGTTCGACGGCCGGCTCTCGCTGGCCGCCGCCCTCCTCGGATTCCTCGTGCTGTTCTTCGCCGGCCAGGCCGCGTTCGGCATCCTCGTCGCCGTCGCGAACTGACTCCTCGCCGTCGCGAACCGACTCGTCCCGCCTACGCCGTGACGAAACCCGTCACGAGGTAGAGCACGAACGACAGCCCTGCAGCGATGCCCGCATACGGCAGGATCGCGAGCATGAGGTTGATCGGCTTGATGCCGATCGACCTCGACGCGAGGATGATGCCGTCGCCGTAGAGGCAGGTGGTGCTGCCCAACGCCGCCCCGGAGAACACCGCGGCGCCCGCGAGGATCGGGTCGGCACCGAGCGCGAGCGCCAGCGGGAGCACGACCGGGGTGATCACCGCGGCGAGATCCCAGAACGACCCGGTCGCGTACGCATAGATGCCGCACACCGCGAACACGATCGCCGGCAGCAGCGCCGGGGTGAGCACGGGCTCGGTGACCTGGATCACGAACTCGGCCAGCTGCAGGGTGATGTTCATCTCCTGCACCATGAACGCGAGGACCGTCAGGATCATCACGAACAGCATGCTCTCGATGCCCTCGAGCGCGGCATCCAGCACCCCACGGATGCGGAGTCGGCGCTGCACGAGCACGATCACGATCGTCACGGCGAGAGACGCGGCGGTGCCGGCGACGACGTTGGCGTTCGTCGCGATCGTCACTCCGACGAGCACGGCCATGGCGATCAGGAAGCCCCACGGCTGCGGCTTGCGCTCGGTCTCGGTCGAGGTGGCGAGCGCCGTCGCGACGCGCTGCGCGGTCGAGCCGTCGGGGTCGTCCGACCGGAGCTCCGCGAGAAGGGCCACGCCCTCGGCTCGTCGCTCGTCGTCGGTGGTGCCGAGCGGGAAGACGTCGCCGTCCCGCTCCGCCCGGATCGCGTCACGCTTGATCGCGCCGAGCTTCGGTAGCCAGCCGATGCTCATGAGAAGCGCGACGGCGAGAGCCGCCCAGCCGAAGAAGATGAAGGGGATCGCCTGCAGGTAGGCACCGAACCCGGTGCCTCCGACCGTGACCCCCTGCGCCTCGAACAGTCCGGAGAAGAACAGCGCCCACGTCGAGACCGGGATCAGGACGGCGATCGGCGCGGCCGTCATCTTCATGATCGCGCCGAGCTGCGTGCGCGGCACCCGGTAGCGGTCGGTGACCTGCTTCATCGACGTGCCCGTGGTGAGCACGTTCAGGTAGTCGTCGACGAACAGCACGACCGACAACAGGAACGTCAGCACCATCGACTTGCGGCGGGAGGTGACGAACCGCTCGGCCCAGTTCGCGAAGTCCGTCACGATGCCGGACTTCTCGAACAGCATCATCAGGATGCCGAACAGCGCGACGATCAGCAGCAGCCACTGCGCCGTCTCGTTGGAGAGGGCTTTTCCGGTGTATTCGACCCAGACGTCGAAGCCGCCCCAGCCGCCGAGGATCAGTGCCCCGGCGACGGTGCCGCAGAACAGGGCGAAGAGGGTGCGTCTGGTGGCGACCGCGACGATCAGGATCACCACGATCGGGAGGAGCGCGAGAGCGCCGAATTCAGGCATGGGAGTCACCTCAGTGTGAAGGGGGGTACGAATCCGAAGGGAGAGCGCGGGAAGGTGCGGGAGGGTGCGGTCGAGCCCGGGGTCAGGGCTCGGTGCCACCGACGACGGTCCCCTGCACGGGGAGGTCGGGGAGGTCGTCCGGGGAGACGTGCAGCGGGTTCTCCGCCCACACGGCGTAGTCGGCCCGGAACCCGGGGGCGATGCAGCCGAGGTCGGCATCTCCCTGGGCCCGGGCGGCGCCGACGGTGTATCCGTGCAGCGCCTGGTACGGGGTGAGCACCTGGCCGGGCTCGAAGACCGGGGCGTCGGGGTCGCCCGGGCGGCGGCGCAGCATCGACCACGCGAGGCCTATGCGGGCATCGTTCTGCGCGATGGGCCAGTCCGACCCGAGGGCGAGGGGTGCCCCGGCCTCCCAGTAGTCGCGCACGCGCCAGGCGCGAGCCGCGCGCACGGGCCCGAGCCTGCTCGACCAGTCATCCGAGCCGTCGGCCTTGCGCCACTGCATGTGCAGGGGCTGCATCGAGGCGGTGATCCCGGCTGCGGCGATACGGGCCACGTCGCGGTCGGTCGTGGTCTCGAGGTGCTCGATGCGGTGCGGAGCTCCTGCGGCGCTGCGCACCCCGGCCGCGAGATAGGCGTCGACGACTTCCCCGACGGCCCGGTCGCCGATCGCGTGCGTCGCCACCTGGAATCCGGCCTCGGCGTATCTGCGCACGGTGCGGGCATAGGCGGCCGCATCCTTCCAGAACGGCTCCAGACCTGCCCCGGCCGCATCCGGTTCGTGCAGCCAGGCGGTGCCGGTCTCGACCACGCCGTCGGCGTACAGCTTGACCACGCCCCCGCGCCACCGGTCACCACGGCGGTCGCGCATCGCGAGGTTCGCGGCGGTCCGATCCTCGTCGAAGCCGGGCTCGTGGTCGATGGCCGAGACGATGCGGATCGGCAGCCCCGGCCCCTGCTCCAGGGCGTCGAGCAGTGCGAGCGTGGCGAAGCCGCCATCCATGATCGTGCCGCCGGTGAGGCCGGAGTCGCGCAGGCCGCGCAGCAGATCATGGCCGACCGCGAGGGTCTGATCGCGGGTCAGTGCCGGGGCGCTCAGTCGCACGGGCTCATAGGCGCCGAGCTCGCGCAGTTCCCCGGTCGGGCGGCCGTCGGCATCGACGACGACGCAGGACGAGTCCTCGAACTCGCGTGCGCGGGTGATGCCCGCACGCTCGAGTCCGGCACGACTGGCGAGGGCGGTGTGGCCGTCGAACACGATCAACAGCGCAGGGAGTCCGCGCACCGCATCCTGGATCGCCTCCGCCGTCATGGGCAGCTCGTGGAACACGTCGTAGTCGAGGTTCCAGCCGCGCACCCACGGGTCGGCATCTTCGGCGAGCGCACGATCGGCCTCGGCGCGCAGCGCGGTCAGCAGCGCCGCGCCGGTGGTGAGACCGCCCAGGTCGATCCCGGCCGTCAGCTCGATCCCCTGGATCGGATGCAGGTGCGCGTCGATGAGGCCGGGGGTCACGGTCGCGCCGCCGAGGTCGCGCACGACGGTGCGGGGCCCGCGCAGCTCGCGGACCAGGGCATCGTCACCCACGGCGAGGAAGCGACCGTCACGCACCGCGAACGCGGTGGCATGCGGGCGGCGCGGGTCCATCGTCACCACGTGCGCGCCGGTGACAATGGTGTCGGCGTCGAAACCGGTCATGGCTGTACCTTCGTCGGTATTGGATCCTTCGGTATTGAAAGAGTTTCAATAAAATACCAGACGCCCGAGCAGAATCGAGCACGATGACGAAATCTCCGCGCAGCGTCGGCCGACCGTCGACCCGGGTGCTCACCGAGGAGCGCATCCTGAAGGCCGCGTTCGCCCTCAGCGCGCAGCGCACACCGCGCCAGTTCACGATGACCGCGCTCGCGGAATCCCTGGGCGTGCGCACCTCGGCGCTCTACCACCACTTCGCGAACCGCGACGCCGTGATCCGGGCCATGCGCGGGCAGGTCAGCCGCGCGCTCATCTCCCCCGTGCGGCACGAGATGTCCGTCGAGGACGCACTGCTCACCTGGGCCCACAGCTACCGCGACGCCGCGATCGCCGCCCCCGAGGCCATGGTGATGCTGGCGACCTCGCCGATCGACGCCGACGAGGGCTCGTTCGCCGACTACGAGCAGATCGCACGCCTGCTCGCGGACGACGGCTGGCCGACCGTCACTATCGTGGACGCCATCGTGGCGCTGGAGTCGTTCATCATCGGCTCCGCCCTGGATGCCCTCGCACCCGCAGACAACATGGCCCCGGGTGCACTCGCGCCGGATTTCCCGACGTTCGCCGAGGCCGAGGCCGCCAGGGCGCAGCTCAGCACGGACCCCGCCCGCCGCACGTTCGAGATCGGGGTGCGGGCACTCATCCACGGACTCACCGCGTGGGCGCGCGACAGCACCACGTAGGCTGGACCGGTGGCATCCCCGGCAGCTGACGATTATCTGAAGACCGTCTACGCGCACACCGAGTGGCAGGACGCACCGATCACTCCCTCGGTGCTCGCCGCGAAGCTCGGCATCGCGCCGTCGTCCGTCACCGAGATGGTGAAGAAGCTCGCCGCCGCCGGCCTCGTATCGCACGTGCCCTACGGCGCGGTGCGACTGACGGACACGGGCACGGCGCGCGCCCTCGCGATGGTGCGCCGACACCGCCTGATCGAGACCTGGCTGGTGCAGGAGTTCGACTACGGCTGGGACGAGGTGCACGACGAGGCCGAGGTGCTCGAGCACACCATCAGCGACCGACTGCTCGAAGGCATCGACGCGCGCCTGGGACGCCCCCGCTTCGATCCGCACGGCGACGCGATCCCCGACGCCGACGGTCGCATCGAGCGCGTACCGTTCGTGCTGCTCGCCGACGCGCCGGTCGGGCACACGGGACAGGTGCTGCGGGTCGACGACCGCGACCCCGAGCTGCTCCGAGCCCTCGAAGCACTCGGACTGGCGGTCGCTTCGACCGTGACGGTCACGGCATCCGGGGCCGAGATCGACGGCACGGAAGCGGCGTTGCCCGATGGCGCGACCCAGGTGGTCTGGCTGAGCGCCTAGTCACCGCCCCAACACGGTCAGGTGCGCGTCACCTCCGGCCTCTAGGCTGTGCTCATGGCACAACGTGACGACATCGAATGCTGGCTGACCGACATGGACGGCGTGCTCGTCCATGAGAACGACGCCATCCCCGGAGCCTCCGAACTGCTCGCCGGATGGGAGAGCGCGGGCATCCCGTACCTGGTGCTCACCAACAACTCGATCTTCACCGCGCGCGACCTGTCGGCACGCCTGCGCATCAGCGGGCTGCACGTGCCGGAGGAGCGCATCTGGACCTCGGCGCTCGCGACCGCCGACTTCCTGAAGCAGCAGCTCCCCGGCGGCTCGGCGTTCGTGATCGGCGAGGCGGGCATCCTCACCGCCCTGCACGACGCCGGCTTCATCATGACCGAGACGAACCCCGATTTCGTGGTCGTCGGCGAGACGCGCAACTACTCGTTCGAGGCGATCACCAAGGCCATCCGCCTCATCATCGGCGGCGCGCGCTTCATCGTCACGAACCCCGATGCCACAGGCCCGAGCACCGACGGACCGCTCCCCGCCACCGGAGCGATCGCCGCCCTCATCACCAAGGCCACCGGCAAGGAGCCGTACGTCGTCGGCAAGCCGAACCCGATGATGTTCCGTTCGGCGTTGAACAAGATCGGCGCGCACTCGAAGCGCACCGGCATGATCGGCGACCGCATGGACACCGACGTGGTCGCCGGCATCGAGGCCGGCCTGCACACGGTACTGGTACTCACCGGCATCAGCGATCAGGCCGAGATCGAGAAGTACCCGTTCCGCCCCGACGAGATCGTGCAGTCCGTGGCCGACCTGCTGCCGCGGATCACCGAGACGATCACGACGGTGAAGATCAAGAAGTAGCCATGGGCGCGCTCGACGACGGCGAACGCCTCAGAGCGGCTGATGCCGCGGCCTGGCGCGCCTGGCTCGCGGAGAACCATGAGCGCACGGCGGGCGTCTGGCTGCTCAGCGTGCGCGGATCGTCCGACGGCGTCGGCTACGAGGACGCCGTGCGGCAGGCACTCTGCTTCGGATGGATCGACGGCCCGGTGCGCGTGTTCGACGACGGCACGGGCGACCGCGCCAACGGTCAGTGGTTCTCTCCTCGTCGTCCCGGCAGCGGCTGGGCGGCCACGAACAAGGCGCGCATCGCGGAGCTCGAGGCCGAGGGGCTGCTGGCTCCCGCCGGCATCCGTGTGCTCGAGGTGGCGAAGGCGAACGGCTCCTGGACGGTTCTCGACGGACCGGAGGCCGGGATCGAACCCGAGGAGTTCGCCGCCGCGCTCGATGCCGTCCCCGCCGCACGCGAGAACTGGGACGCGTTCCCGAAGTCGGTCAAGAAGTTCGGCCTCACGCACATCGCGATGGCCAAGCGCCCGGAGACCCGGGCGGCCCGCATCGCGAAGATCGTGGCGGATGCCGCGGAGGGGAAGCGTCCATGAACCAGAGCGACCTGCTGTTCCTCGTCGTCTTCCTCATCCTGCTCAGCTCGCTGACGGTGTTCATCGTGCAGTTCGTGCGCTCGCGTCGAGGACGCGGCGGCTCGGACGACGGGCGCGCCGGCTGGTGGGAAGGCCCCTGGGACGACGACGACCGCAGACGCTGAGCCCGCGGCCGCCGGAGAACCTCTGTCAGGACGCCAGCGACGCCCCGGGGATCGCGGCCAGCAGCTCGCGCGTGTACGGGTGCTGCGGGGCGTCGAAGATGCGCTCGGGCGTGCCGCTCTCGACCACGACACCGCGCTGCATGACGTGCACGTCGTCGGAGATCATCCGCACCACGGCGAGGTCATGGCTGATGAAGAGGTAGCTCAGGCCCAGGCGCTTCTGCAGATCGGCGAGCAGGTCGAGGATCTGCGCCTGCACCAGCACGTCGAGCGCCGACACCGCCTCGTCGAGCACCACGAGCTCGGGTTCGAGCGCCAGGGCCCGGGCGATCGCCACACGCTGACGCTGTCCGCCCGAGAGCTCGTGCGGCAGGCGCTCGGCCATGGCGGCCGGCAGCGCGACCTGCTCCAACAGCTCCAGCACGCGCGCGTGACGCGAGGCCGTGGTGCCGATGCGGTGCACGCGCAACGGCTCGGCGATCGACTGCTCGATCGTGTAGCGCGGGTCGAGCGAGGCATAGGGGTTCTGGAACACCGGCTGCACGCGACGGCGCAGGGCGAACAGCTCCTTGCGACGGAGCGTGGTGAGGTCGAGTCCGTCGAACAGGATCGAGCCGGACGTGGCGTCTTCGAGCCCGAGCACCATGTTCGCGGTGGTGGACTTGCCGGAGCCCGACTCTCCCACGATCGACACCGTGGTGCCGCGGCGGATCTCGAAGCTGACGCCGTCGACGGCCGTGAAGGTCTGCGGCTCCCCGGCCTTGGGCGCGCGGAGGGCGAACTCCTTGCGGAGGTTCTGGATCTCGACGAAAGGCGTGCCCGTGGCGGCCTCGCGCTGCGGCAGCGCATCGCGGCGCGAGGCGAGGCTCGGGGCCGCGGCGAGCAGCTGCCGGGTGTACTCGTGCTGCGGGGCGCCGAGCACCTGCGCCGAGGTGCCCTCCTCGACGACGCGACCACGGAACATCACGACGATGCGGTCGGCGCGCTCCGCGGCGAGGGCCAGGTCGTGCGTGATCAGGAACACCGCGGTGCCGAGCTCGTCGGTGAGCGTGTCGAGCTGGTCCAGGATACGTCGCTGCACGGTCACATCGAGGGCGGAGGTGGGCTCGTCCGCGATCAGCAGGCGAGGCTTGCAGGCCAGACCCATTGCGATCAGCACGCGCTGGCGCATGCCGCCGGAGAACTCGTGCGGGTACTGGTGGGCGCGCTGCGCAGCATCCGCGATCCCCACCATCTCGAGCAGCTCGACGACCCGCGCCTTCGTGGCATCGCCGTGTGTGTGGCCGTGCACCTCGAGCGCCTCGCCGATCTGCTCGCCCACGCGCATGAGCGGATTGAGGTTCGACATCGGGTCCTGCGGCACGAGGCCGATCCCGGCGCCGCGCAGGGAGATCATCGCGTTCTCGGGCAGGTCGGTCAGCTCGCGCCCGTCGAAGCGGATGCTGCCGGCGGTGATCACCCCGTTCTCGGGGAGCAGACGGTTGACCGCAGCCGCGGTGGTCGACTTGCCCGACCCCGACTCGCCCACGATCGCGACCGTCTCACCGGCGGCGATGTCGATGTTCACGTCGCTGATCGCGGTGACCAGCTCGGAACCGGTCCGGAAGGCGACGGCGAGGCCGCTGATGCTCAGCACGGGCTCGGTGGTGCTCATGGTGTTCTCGTTCCTTCGTTTTCGCGGAGAGGTTCGTGGTCGTCGAGGAGTGCGGGAAGCGCGACGCGCCACAGCAGATCGGTCGGTGCGGGTGTGGCCGCGAACAGACGGTTGGTCAGCAGAACGGCGGCTGCTCCCGTTCCCGGCACGAGCCCGAGGGCGCAGCCGGTGTAGCCGGGGTGCCAGACCATGCGGGTCGGCCGCCCGGAGACGGCGATCGTCTCGCTGCGCCAGCCCAGCGCCTGCCCGTCATCCGGTCCGTCCCGGAACAGCTCGGCAACCGTATCCGGCCCCCACAGCTCCGGATGCCGCTCCGGAGCGGCGAGCGCCGCCCCCAGGGTCAGCAGGTCTTCGACGGTGCTGAACAGTCCGGCGTGACCGGAGACACCCCCGAACGCATGGAAGCAGTTGCCGTCGTTCACGACCCTGGCGATCTCGCCGTCACGCCAGGCGAAGCCCTTGTCGGCGGTGAGGATCGGATACGGCTCTCCGGTCGCGACCATGCGACGCTCGGCGGCGTCGCCCACGGCGGACGAGGCGACGGGGCGTTCGACGGGTCCGTACCCGGTGTGATCGAGGCCGAGGGGCGCGGTCACCAGTTCGCGCACCGCGGCATCCAGGGGCAGTCCGGTGACGGCCGCGACGATGCGGCCGAGGAGCATGAACCCGAGGTCGGAGTAATGACGACCTTCATCGAGGCCGTAGCGCAGCGGGAGGGCGTCGGCGGCCGCAGCGGCATCACCGGCGTGCTCGCGGTCGAGGTAGAGCGGCTGCCACTCCCAGAGTCCTGCACGGTGCTGGAGCAGATGGCGCACGGTCGTGCCCGGGGCGCAGGCGGTGCCGGGCACGAAACGGTCGACCGGGTCGTCGAAGCCGAGGTCACCGCGGCTGACCAGTCGCAGGATCGCGGTCGTCGTCGCGGCGACCTTCGACACCGAGGCGATGTCGAAGGAAGTCGCGGTGGTCATCGGGGTTCCGGCCAGGTCAGCCAGACCACCCGCGGCGACGTCACGGCCGGCATCGGTCACGACACCGGCGACGGCGCCCCGCGGCGCGGCATCCGTCGCCAGGACAGCGGTGACGGCAACGGCGGCGGTCATGCGCGCACCTCCGAGAGGTCGACGAGGGCGTCGGGCCGGGTGTCGGATGCGAGGGCGGTGATGCCCAGTCCGGTGCCCGATCCGAGTTCCAGCATGTCTCCGGACAGCGCCACGCCACCCACCACGGGCGAGCTCCGCAGCCACAACGCGGCATCCAGGTCGTGCACGACGTCGGGGGCGACAGCGGCGGCCAGGTGGGCGGCGGCCGTCACGCCGACGTGCGATTCCATCATGCAGCCGATCACCACGCCCAGACCCGCTGTGCGGGCGACTTCTGCCGCAACGAAGGCCTCGGCCAGGCCGCCGGTCTTGGCGAGCTTGATGTTCACGAGGTCTGCGGCACCACGGTCGGCGATGACCCGGACATCCCGCGCCGTGCGCACCGACTCGTCGGCCATGATCGGGGTGTCGACGGCGGCCGTGACCGCGGCGAGCGCATCGAGGTCGTGCGCGGCGACCGGCTGCTCGACGAGTTCGAGCCCGAGCCCCTCGTCTTCGGCGGCCCGGATCACCCGGATCGCGGTCTCGACACCCCAGGCCTGGTTGGCATCGACGCGCAGCGTGATGGCAGGCCCGACCGCGGCACGCACGGCCCGGAGCCCGGCGACCGTGTCGTGCGCAGCGGACGCCTTGATCTTGAGGCATCCGAAGCCCGCGGCGACGTGCTCCTCGGAAACGGCTGCCAGCGCGGACGGCTCGCCCGCGGACAGGGTCATGTCGGTGCGGATGCGCGCGGGCGCCGGTGCGCTCGTGAGGCTCTGCGCAAGCGGGAGTCCGCGCTGCT
>NZ_DFQP01000005.1:1331-15475 GCF_002377845.1 Microbacterium sp. UBA3486 | reverse complement strand
CCTCCGGCTCCTACGTGCGCCTCAACTACGCGAACGCCGACACCGCCCGCTTCGCGGAGGCCGCCGGCATCCTGGGCGCCGTGCTCGACGGGGCCTGAGGGGTCGCTCAGACCGGAAGGCCGACCTCAGGCTTCGGGGGCGCCGTCCTGCGGCGGGCCGGCGGGGCGGTGGGCGCGACGGCCGGCCACCACGACCGGACGACCGGCACGTTCCTGACCGGGCAGCGGACGGGAGCGGCGGCCGTAGATGAGCTCCGACGAGTCGAGCAGCCACGGCACGAGCGTGATCGACACCCCGTGCACGAGCATGAGCTGGTTGGCGAGACGGCGTGCGCGGCGGTTGTGCAGGAACGACTCCCACCAGTGGCCGACGATGTACTGCGGCAGGTACACCGTCACGACGGACGAGCCGTGCTTCTCGCGGTACTGCTTGATGAACTGGGTCACCGGCTGCGCGAACGAGCGATACGGCGACTCGACGATCACGAGCGGGATCGGCACCAGGTGGTCGGCCCAGTCCTTCTGCAGCTGGGCCGCATCGTCGGAGGCCACGGCCACGTGCACCGCCAGCGTCTTGCCGTGCTTGGCCGCGATCGCGTAGTCGATGGCCTTCACGACGGGCTTCTGCAGTCGGTTGACGAGCACGATGGCGAGGTCGCCGGTCGCACCGAACTTCGTGGTGTCGTCGATCGCGATCTCATGCTCGACGTCGCGGTAGTACCGCTTCACCCCCAGCATCAGGAAGGCGAGGATCGGGATCGCGAAGAAGACCAGGTACGCGCCGTGCGTGAACTTGGTGATCGTCACGATGACCAGCACGAGCACGGTCATCGCGGCGCCCGTGGAGTTGATGATGAGTCCGACCTTCGCCGAGCGGCGGTCGGATGCCGAGGCGCCGTCGATCCCCGAGTCCTTCGTGCCCTCGACCGGTCCGCGCAGCACGCGTCGCCAGTGCCGCACCATGCCGATCTGTCCGAGCGAGAACGAGACGAACACGCCGATGATGTACAGCTGGATCAGCGTGGTCAGCTTCGCCTGGAAGATCACGAGCACCGCGATCGCCGCGATGCCGAGCAGGATCATGCCGTTCGAGAACACGAGGCGGTCACCGCGGGTGTTGAGCGACTTCGGCGCGTAGCCGTCGCGGGCGAGCACGGCGCCCAGCAGCGGGAAGCCGTTGAAGGCGGTGTTCGCGGCGAGCAGCAGCACGCACGCGGTCGCGGCCTGAACGATGAAGAACGCGATGCTGCCGCCGCCGAAGGTCGCTGCGGCGATCTGCGCCATCAGGCTGGGCTGCGGATTCGTGCAGTCGAAGCCGACGAGGTCGCACGGGTTCTCGGCGTAGTGCACGCCGGTGATCAGAGCGAGGGCGGTGAGGCCGGCGAACAGGCAGATGGCGATCGACCCCATCAGCACGAGTGTCGACTGGGCGTTGCGCACCTTCGGGGCGCGGAAGGCGGGAACGCCGTTCGACACGGCCTCGACACCGGTGAGGGCGGAGCATCCGCTCGAGAACGCGCGCAGGATCAGCAGGATCACGGCCGCCTGGCCGAGGCTTTCGGCCTGCACCGAGAACTCGGCGCTCGAGGCGACAGGGGCGTCGCCCAGGAAGGTGCGGATCAGGCCGGTCACGATCATGATGCCGACCGAGCCGATGAACACGTACGTCGGGATCGCGAAGACCAGGGAGGCCTCGCGCACCCCGCGGAGGTTCACGACGATGATGAGGATCACGAAGCCGACGGCGAGCTCGACGCGGAACGGGTCGAGCCCCGGCACGGCCGAGATGATGTTGTCGACACCGGAGGCGACCGACACGGCCACGGTCAGCACGTAGTCGACCAGGAGCGCCGCGGCCACGATCACACCGGGGATCTCGCCGAGGTTCTTCGACGCGACCTCGTAGTCCCCACCGCCCGAGGGATAGGCCTTGATGAGCTGGCGGTAGCTGAGCACGACCACGATCAGCAGCACCACGACCGCGATCGCGACGAGCGGCGTGAACGACAGGAAGGTGAGCCCGCCGATCAGCAGGATCATCACCAGCTCCTGCGGGGCGTAGGCCACCGAGCTGAGCGCGTCTGACGCGAAGATGGGAAGAGCCATCCGCTTCGGGAGCAGCTGGTCGTCGACCTGCTGGCTCGTCAGCGGTTCTCCGATGAGGATGCGCTTGGCGAGCGGCGGTGAGTCCGCGCCCTCCCTGTTTTCGTCTGACACGTCCGGCGACACTACGCCTCCTGATGGCATCCTCACGCGATCCTCACGGAATCCCTACGGTGGGATGCGCGGTCCTCACGGAATCCTTACGCGCAAAGCTACACTGGCACGCGGTGGAAGATCAGGTGCTGCTCGGATTCATCGCGATCGCGATGGGGGCGGCTTTCGGCATCCTCCTGTTCGTGCCTTTCGTGGCGGTCAGTTATCGCCGACGCGGTCGACTCGGTCTCGGACGAACCCTGCTCTGGCTGTCGGCCCTGATCTACTTCTGGGCGATCTGGACCTATACCCTGCTGCCGCTGCCGGACCCCGACACGATCCGTTGCGTCGGAGCGATCACCGATCCGATGTCGGTCGTGCGCGATGTGCGGAAGGCTTTCGCGGCCCCGGGCAATCCGCTGCGTCAGCCGGCTCTGCTGCAGCTGGTCTTCAACGTGCTGCTGTTCGTGCCGCTCGGCTTCTTCGTCCGAGTGCTCGCCGGTCGTGGGGTGCTCACGGCGCTCGCCGCCGGCTTCGGCCTGTCGCTGCTGGTCGAGACGACGCAGCTGACCGGCGTGTGGGGCGTCTACCCGTGCGCGTATCGCTTCTTCGACGTGGGCGACCTCATGACGAACACCCTCGGCGCGGTCATCGGCTGCATCGCGGCGATCCTCGTCCCGCGGTCGCTGCGCGGCGTGAAGGTGAGCCCGGACGCCGATCGTCCCCGTCCGGTCAGCCGCGGCCGCCGCCTGCTCGCGATGCTGTGCGACTTCCTCGCCTACGGGTTCCTGAGCGTGGGGGCCGGGGTGACCGTGCAGGTGTGGCTGGAGTTCGTCGTGGACGACCGCGCCGCGGTGCTCGACGGCGCCCTCGCATCCGCCGCCGCCACCATCGTCCCCTCAGCACTGTTCCTGGTGCTGATCCTGGTCGGCGGGCGCTCGGTGGGCGACATCGCGGTGCAGCTCCGATACGCGGGATCGCGCCTGCCCGCACCGTTCGCGCGGCTCCTGCGCTGGGCGGGCGGCATCGGCGGGATCAGCGCGCTGCAGCTGCCCGGCGGGTTCTTCGGCTTCGCGGCGGCAGTGCTGTTCCTCGCCGCGATCGTGCTGCCGTTCACGACACGTGACGGTCGCGGACTTCCCGGCGTCGTCTCCGGACAGCACCTCGTCGACGCGCGGGCGGGTGCCGCGGGCCCTGCGCCGAGCGTGCCCGCATCCGCTTCCCCTCCGCGCGACGCATGACCGACTGAGGGTCCGATGAACGCCGCGGGCTCAGCTCTCCGTGTGGGGACGCGGCATGTACCACTCGGTGAACTCCGTCGCCCGCCCGTCGGGAGCGAGCCGGATGATCCAGAGGTTGAGGTAGTCGCGTTCGGCCGGGTATTCCGTGCGCCCCTGGACGACCACGAAGCCGCCGACCTCGTGCAGGACCTCCCACTCGAACGTCCAGGAGCCCGGTTCATCGCCGTCGTCGATCCACCCGGACACGATCGCCTCGCGCCCCACGCGCGGCTCCGAATCGGGGCTCGTGAGATATCTGGCGTCGTGCGTGAAGAGTGCTCCGATCCGCTCGGGATCGTTCGATCTCCATGCCTCGATGTAGGCCCCGGTCCAGTCCTCGCCTGCGGTCGTCATGTGCTCCGTTCTAGGCCGCGGGGGAGGTTGCGTCAACCCGTTCGCGAATCGTGAGGACATCGGGGATCCACAGCGGTTTCCGATCACGAACCCGTAACGTCGATGGCATGACGACTGTTCACGTCACCGAGGACACGATCAACCAGGCCCGCGAGCTGCGCGATGAGCTGCAGCGGTTCCTGCGCGAGTACGAGTTCGGGATGCGCGAGGTCGAGACGAAGATCTCGATCCTGCGCGACGAGTTCACGCACGACCACGCGTACAACCCGATCGAGCACGTGAAGAGCCGGCTCAAGTCGCCGGACAGCATCGTGGAGAAGATCGCCCGCAAGGGCATCGACGAACCCGACTTCGACCGCATCCGCGCGGAGATCACCGACATCGCCGGTGTGCGCGTGACCTGCAGCTTCGTCGCCGACGTCTACCGCCTGTTCGATCTGCTCACCGCGCAGGACGACGTCACGGTGCGCACGGTGAAGGACTACATCGCGCAGCCGAAGGCCAACGGCTACAAGAGCCTGCACGCGATCATCGAGGTGCCCGTCTTCCTGTCGACCGGTGCGCTCTCGGTACCGGTCGAGGTGCAGTTCCGCACGATAGCGATGGACTTCTGGGCCAGCCTGGAGCACAAGATCTACTACAAGTTCTCGAACCAGGTGCCCTCGCATCTCGTCGACAGCCTGTCGGACGCCGCGGATGCCGCCGCCGAGCTCGACAGTCGCATGGAGCGCCTGCACCGGGAGGCGCACGGCGTGCCGCAGCGTCAGCTCGCTCCGCCGCCCCCTCCTGCCCCGCCGTCGATCCCGGACGCCCCGTCGGCGATCCCGGACGCCCCGACCGGCCCACGCGTCGTCGGGGTCTGACCGAAGACGCGCCGAGCACCCGTCCACAACTCCGGAGAAGCTGCGGACGGGCGGCGCCCTGCGTGGCGGTGTTGCGACGGAGCCGCGGTGCTGGGAGCATCGGCGGGTGGTGAGAACGCAGGAAGCCGTGTCCGTGGACGCCGAGCACGACGTCGATGAATTCGCGCGCGTCGACGACCTCGCCGGGCTCGATCGCGACCGGCAGCGGTGCGAGTGCGATCACGGCGACGACGACGGCTACCAGCCGTGCGGACGCAAGGCCAAGTGGCGCGTGACGGTCGACTGCGTCTGCGGCGAAGGCCACCCGCGCCGGGTCGAGATCCTGTGCTCCCGATGCATGCGGACACTGAGGAAGTTCCAAGGACGTGAGGCCGTCACCGTGCGCCGCCTCTGACCGTCGAGCCCGTCTGCCGCGGGATCATCCCATCCGATCGTGGTTCCGCTCCGAACAACGGGGGATCACACCGGCGACGGTGTCGACGTGATGTCGGACAGGAGACGACCATGGTGCAGCGCCGCAGTGGCAAGAGGTTCCTCGTCTGGGCCGCCCTCGCGGGCGTGATCGGCGGGGGCGTCTTCCTCGCCACGGCCGAGCTGTTCGCGCTGCTCTTCGCGCGCGCAGCCAGTCCGATCCTCGCCGTGGGCGGGTTCGTGATCGACATCGTGCCGCAGCCCTTCAAGGAGTTCGCGATCGCCACGTTCGGCGAATACGACAAGATCGCCCTGCTCGCCGGCCTCGGACTGGCCGTGGTCATCGCCTCGGCGATCGCCGGCATCCTGCAGTTCGTACGGCCGCCGCTCGGCGTGATCGCTCTCGTGATCGCGGGTGCACTATCGACCGCAGCGATCGTGACCCGGGCCGCCGTCGCTCCGCTCGCCTTCCTGCCCCCGGTCCTGGGAACCGTCGTGGGGTCGTTGGTCCTCGTGCTCCTGTGCCGTCGCCTGCGCGGATGGAGGGATTCCGTCGTCGGCGTCGAGAGCGAACGGAAGAGCGACACGTCGACCGCTGGAGACGAGATCGTCCGTGCCGACGACGAGGGAGAGTCCGTCCGCCCCGGAATCGACCGCCGCCGCTTCTTCGTCCTCGCCGCGCTCGCCGGGGCATCCGCACTGGTCGTGGGCATCACCGCCCGCACCGTGAGCATGGCGGTGTCGTCGGTCGAAGCGATCCGCGGTGCGCTCAAGCTGCCCTCCCCGAAGACCACGGTGACCGTGCCGCAGGGCGCCGAGCTCGACATCCCCGGGCTCAGCAAGCTGTTCACCCCGAACAAGGACTTCTATCGCGTCGACACCGCACTCACGGTGCCCTCGATCGATCCGGACACCTGGCGTCTGGTGATCGACGGGATGGTCGACCAGCGTGTGGAGATGAGCTTCCAGGACATCCTCGACATGGGCCTCGATGAGTACGCGATCACGCTCACGTGCGTCTCCAACGAGGTCGGCGGTGAGCTCGTCGGCAACGCGAAGTGGCTGGGGGTGCCGTTGCGCGACGTGCTCAAGAAGGCGGGAGTGAAGTCCGGTGCCGACATGGTGCTCTCACGCAGCGTCGACGGCTACACCGCGAGCACGCCGCTCTCGGCGTTGACGGACGACGACCTCGACGCGATCCTCGCCGTCGGGATGAACGGTGAACCCCTGCCCCTCGAACACGGATTCCCGGTGCGGATGGTCGTGCCCGGCCTCTACGGATACGTGTCGGCGACCAAGTGGCTCACCGAGCTCAAGGTCACCACCTTCGCCCAGGACGAGGCGTACTGGACTCCCCGGGGCTACAGCGCGGAGGCCCCGATCAAGTTCGCCTCGCGCGTCGACACCCCCAAGATCGGCGAGGCGGTCGACGCCGGGAAGATCCCGATCGCCGGAGTCGCCTGGGCGCAGTCGGTCGGTATCGAGCGCGTGGAGGTCAGCATCGACGACGGGGACTGGATGCCGGCGACGCTGTCGACCCCGATCAACGACGACACCTGGGTGCAGTGGTTCATGGAGTGGGATGCCACGCCCGGCACGCACTACGTCGCCGTGCGTGCGATCAACAAGAACGGCGATCTGCAGATCCAGGAGCGTGCGCCGATCGCACCGAACGGTTCGTCGGGCTGGCAGCGTTCACTCATCCGGGTCAACTGAGAGCCGTGCGCGGTCGGCGGCTCGGGCCTAGTGTGGGAGCCATGGGCCCGCTCCCCGCACTCGTGATCACCGTCTCGGACCGATCATTCTCCGGAGAGCGCGAGGATCGCGGAGGTCCGATCGCCGTGGGCCTGCTCCGCGATGCCGGATGGCAGTGTCCCGACGCCGAGATCGTCGCCGACGGCGCGGGTTCGGTGGCGGACGCTCTGCGCCGGGCCGTCGCCCGCGGCATCCGGCTGGTGGTGACGACCGGGGGAACCGGTGTCGGTCCTCGTGACCTGACGCCCGAGGGGACGCGGCGCGTGATCACCCGAGAGATCCCCGGGATCGCCGAGGAGCTGCGTCGCAGCGGACTCGCCGACACCCCGCTGTCCGTGCTGTCACGCGGGCTCGCCGGCATCGTCGATCCTGACGGCACGCTCGTCGTGAACCTTCCCGGTTCGCCGCGGGCCGTCGCCTCCGGCGTCCCCGTGGTGCTCGGCGTCGCCGGGCACATCCTGGATCAGGTGAAGGGCGGAGACCACTCATGAACGACGTGCGGATCGCAGCGATATCGGAGGAGCGACTCGATCTCGACGCGCACCTCGCCGCGGTCGAAGACCCTCGGCTGGGGGCCGTGACGACCTTCGTCGGGCGGGTGCGCGACAACGACCCCGACGCCGAGACACCCGTGGTCGGGCTGGAGTACAGCGCTCACCCCGATGCGGAGGCGACGCTGCGGCGGATCGCCGAGCAGGCCGGTGCCGGCGCGGAAGCCCCCGCCGTGGTGGCCGTGAGCCATCGCATCGGACGCCTCGACGTGGGCGATGCGGCCGTGGTGATCGCGGTCGCCTCCGAACACCGTGCCGAGGCTTTCGAGGTGTGCCGGGCGGTCATCGAGGCGATCAAGAGCGACCTCCCCGTCTGGAAGCGTCAGCTCGAGGTCGACGGGACGTCGTCGTGGAAGGGCATCGGCGGCTGAGCCGCAGGGGCAGCCGTCGATCCTGACGCGCCATCTGCATGAGCTCGTGCCGCGTGCAGGAGGAAACGCCGGTCATCGGTCCTGCAAGCGGCCAGCATTCCTGCAGGTGGCGTGTGGTCATCCACCCGCGAAGGGCGGGAGCACGTCGATGAGGTCCGCGTCGTCGAGGACGAGGTCGCCGTCGGTGCGCACCCCGTCGACGAGCACCGCGCAGCGCGGCAGGATGTCGACGAGGGCCGGATGCTCGGCGACGACCGCTGCGCGCAGGGCGACGAGTGACCGTTCCCCGCGCTCCTCGACGTCGGTTCCCGCAGCCTCCGCAGCAGCGGCGAAGTAGCGCACCCGCGTCATCGGGGGTCTCCGGGGTCTGCCTCGCCCGGACGGACCCAGTCGCCGGAACGGCCGCCCGACTTCGCCACGATCCGCACGTCTTCGATCACGACGGCGCGGTCGACGCCCTTGATCATGTCGACGATCGCGAGGGCGGTGACCGACACGGCCGTCAGCGCCTCCATCTCGACACCGGTCTTGCCGGTGAGCTTGACGGTGGCCTCCACCCGCAGGCCGGGCAAGTCAGCATCCTCGACGATATCGACGGTCACTTTCGAGAGCATCAGCGGATGACACAGCGGGATCAAATTGGACGTCTGCTTGGCGGCCATGATGCCGGCGATCCGGGCGGTGCCGATGACATCGCCCTTCTTGGCATTGCCGTCGCGAATGATCGCAAGGGTCTCCGGTTTCATTCTGACAGAGCCTTCGGCCACGGCCACACGAACCGTGTCATCCTTGGCCGACACATCGACCATATGCGCCTCGCCAGACGCGCCGATATGTGTCAGGCCTTTTGCCTCGTCGCTCATTCCGCCGCCAATGCGCCGGGCTTGCCGGTCAGCAGCATGCGCGTGGCCTGGGCGACGTCGTCCTTGCGCATCAGGCTTTCGCCGACGAGGAAGGTCGTGATGCCGGAGGCCTGCAGGCGCTGGCAGTCTTCATAGGTGAAGATGCCGCTTTCACCCACGAGCAGGCGATCCGCCGGCACCATCGGTGCCAGTTCTTCGCTGACGGTGAGGCTGACGTCAAAGGTGCGAAGGTTACGATTGTTGATGCCGACCAGCGGCGACTTGAGCTTCAGGGCCCGCTCCATCTCTTCGGCGTCATGCACTTCAACCAGCACATCCATGCCGAGCTCGAAAGCAACGCCTTCGAGTTCAGCGGCTTCATCGTCAGAGAGCGACGCCATGATCAGCAGGATGCAATCGCCACCCCAGGCGCGTGCCTCATAGACTTGATAGCCATCGAACATGAAGTCCTTGCGCAGCGCGGGGAGCGCACAGGCCTGACGGGCAGCGGTGAGAAATTCCGGCGCACCCTGAAAGCTCGGGCTATCCGTCAGGACAGACAGGCAGGCGGCACCACCGGCCTCATAGGCGGCGGCGAGGGACGGCGGATCGAAATCGGGCCGGATGAGCCCCTTCGAAGGGCTCGCCTTCTTGATTTCGGCAATCAGTCCGAAGCGACCCTCATCGCGGGCACGAACCAGCGCACGGTGAAAACCACGAGGCGCCTCCTGGGCGGCGATCCGGTCCTTGAGTTCGGACAGAGAGACGGCCGCCTTCGCGGCAGCGATTTCTTCCCGCTTGTAAGTTTCGATGCGCTTCAGGATGTCGGTCATGGTCTGAACTTACCCCTGCGCGGCCGAATTGGAAATGGTGATCAGCGTCTCGAGTGCACGTGCGGCACTGCCCGTGTCGAGCGACTGGCTGGCGAGATGCATGCCCTCGGTCACGTCCTTGGCCTTGCCGGCAACGATCAGCGATGCGGCTGCATTACAGAGGGCGACATCGCGATAGGGCGTCTTTGCCCCGCCCAGAACATCGCGAAGGGCTGCTGCGTTCACAGCGCCGTCGCCACCGCGGATCGCATCGAGCGAGACGGTCTCGACGCCGAAATCATCGGGCGTGAGGTCGAAGCTGCGGATTTCGCCGTCCTTCAGCTCCGCGACCTGGCTCGGTCCCGTGGTGGTGATCTCGTCGAGACCACTGCCATGCACGACCCAGGCACTGGTCAGGCCCAGATCCCGGAGGGCCTCGGCGCCGGGGATCAGCCACTCGGGCGAGTATACGCCGAAAAGCTGCTTTTTCACGCGCGCAGGGCTCGAAAGCGGGCCGACGATGTTGAAGATGGTGCGCGCACCGAGCTCAACGCGAGCAGGGCCGACATGGCGCATGGCCGGATGATGCAGCTGCGCGAACATGAAGCCGATCCCGGCCTCGCGGATGCAGCGCGAGATCATGTCCGGCTCGATGTCGAGCTTGACGCCGAGTTGCGACAGTGCATCCGCCGTGCCCGACTTCGAGCTCAGGGCGCGATTGCCGTGCTTGGCAACGGGCACGCCGGCGCCGGCAACGATCAGCGCCGCCAGCGTCGAGATGTTGTAGGTATTGGTGCCATCGCCACCGGTGCCCACGATGTCGATTGCATCGTCCGGTGCATCCACCGGCACCATCTTCTGCCGCATGATGGACACGGCGCCGGCGATTTCGTCGACGGTCTCTCCGCGCACGCGCAGGCCCATCAGAAAGCCGCCCACCTGGGCCATGCTGGCTTCGCCCGACATCAGGATTTCGAAAGCGTCGCTCGCCTCCTGCCGCGTGAGCGGCTGGCGCGTTGCGATCTTGGCGATGAAGGGCTTCAACCCGGACATTCTACAGCTCCCCCTCTGGCCGGACTTATCGGACGATCGCCTGCTGGGCCAGCGCCTGATTGATGGTCACGCCGTATTCCGACTGCAACTGCCCCACCATCTGGTCGAGGATGTCGTCACCGGCCGCATTGGCAACCTGGGCGATCTGCGCATCGTCCGTGAGCGGCACGCCGCCCGTGGGCTGATCACGCACGGCAGTCACCGTTAGCAGGATCTGCGTGGAGGGATCCGCGCCGGATGCCGTGGCAACCGTGCCCTGCGGGCCGGAGAAAGCCGCCGTGACCGCGGTCGGGCCGAGCACCGCGTCCTCGCTGCGGCGGGTGATGCCCGCCTTGCTTTCGACGGCGAGACCGAGTTCCGTCGCGATATCCTCGAGCTTTTCGCCGTCGGCGATGCGCTTGCGCAGGCTCTCCGCCTTGGCGCCGAGCGCTATACGCTGCTGCTCGGCAGTCCAGTCGGCGACAGCCTTCTCGCGCACTTCCGCAAGTTCCCGGTCGCGCTCCGGCTTGACATCGGTGACTTCGAACCAGATGAAGCCGTTGCTGCCCATGTTGACCGGCAGCGCCTCGACGCCGATCTCCGTGCGGAAAACCTCCGTCAGCAGCTTGTCACGCTCCGGGATGCCGGCGACTTCCGTCTCGCGGTTGTCGAGACCACGGCGATCGATGTCCGTAACCGTCGATGTTGTCAGCTTAAGCTGGTCGGCGGCTTCTTTCAGCGTCGAGCCACCGGCACGCAGGTCTTCGAACTGGTCGTGGACGGCGGTGAGGTCCGCGATCGCGGCAGATTCGGCAAGCGCTTCGCGGATCTGTTCCTTGACCTCTTCGAGCGGCTGCGTGCGGCCTTCCTTGATATTGGTGATCCGCAGGATGACGGGCCCAAGCGCGCCTTCGACCACGGGCGTCGTGCCCCCCTCGGTCGTCACCGCGAAGGCTGCTTCCGCGAGCGCCGGGTCGGGGAGGCGGTCTCGGGTGAAATCACCCAGCAGCACGTCGCCGGCCGTCTTGCCCTGATCTGCGACGAGCTGGTCGAAGCTGGTGCCGTTCTGCAGTTCCTGCAGGGCCGCTTCCGCCATTTCGCGGCTTTCGAACGAGAGCTGCTCGATCGTACGGGTGCCGGCAATCTCGTAGGAAGACTTGCGGCGCTCATAGTCTTCACGGATCTGCTCGTCGGTGATGGCAGCCGTATCGGCGATGTCGGAAGGCTCGAGCTTCACATAGTTGAAACTGCGATATTCCGGAGCGCGATAGCCGGACTTGGTGGTCTCGAACCAGGCGGCGAGCGTTGCGTCGTCGGGTGCCTTGACCGGCTCGATATTGGCGTTGGTCAGCAGCAGATAGTTGATGTCGCGATTTTCGTAACGATAGGTCTTGAGCGCATCGACCAGCACCTTCGGCGCAACGAAACCGTCTGCCGTGGCGTCAACGATCTGGCTCCGGATGGCGACCTTCGAGCGCTCCTCGATATAATCGTCCTCACGCAGACCCGCACTGCGCAGACGAGACGAGAAGAGGGCGCGATCGAAATTGCCGGCCGCATTCTTGAAGGCCGGATCGTCGGCAATCAGCTGGGCGAGGCGGTCCTGGGACAGACCGAGATTCATGTCGGCCGCGAGCTGGTCGAGAGCCGCGCCGGCGGCAAGCTGCGAGAATACCTGCGCTTCGATGCCGAAGGCACGCGCCTGTTCGGTGGTGAGCTGCATCCCGAATCGGCTGCTCATGTCCGCGACCTGCCGCTGATAGGCAAAGGCGAAGTCGTTGGACGAGACGGTCTGGTCACCCACGGCAACCACGGTATCCGACGTATTGCTGAACAGCGAGGCAGAGACGCCCCAGACGCCGAAGGACACGACGAGCAGCAAAAGCAAGATCTTGGCGAACAGGGTTTGGGAAGCTTTTCTCAAGAAGACGAGCATCGGGACGCATAAACCTCATTGTAAATCTTCGTCCGGGACGAAGCAGGTTGACTTCCTTAGAACAAAGCTTTCGGGAATTGAAGGCGTGGAGCGGCGAAATGCGGATCCTTCACGGGGAGTTTGACCGGCTTGAGCCGGAAAAGCGTTTGTTGTGAGACCCGAAACGGAAGAAGGCCGGACAGAGCCGGCCTTCTCGATGTTCCACAGCGTGAGATGGACTCAGCGGTCCGAAAGCGGCTTGTAGTCGCGCTTCGGGGCGCCGGTGTAGAGCTGGCGCGGACGACCGATACGCTGCTGCGGATCTTCGATCATTTCGTTCCACTGCGCGATCCAGCCGACGGTGCGGGCGAGCGCAAAGAGAACGGTGAACATGGTCGTCGGGAAGCCGAGCGCACGCAGCGTGATGCCGGAGTAGAAGTCGACGTTCGGGTAGAGCTTGCGCTCCTTGAAGTAGTCGTCTTCGAGCGCGATCTGCTCGAGCTCCTGCGCGAGGCCGAGCAGCGGGTCGTTCACGCCGAGCTCCTCGAGCACGCGGGCGGCGCTCTCCTTGACGATGCGCGCGCGCGGATCGTAGTTCTTGTAGACCCGGTGCCCGAAGCCCATGAGCTTCACGCCGTCTTCCTTGTTCTTGACCTTCTCGACGAATGTCTCGACGCTCTGGCCCGAGTCCCGAATGCGGGCGAGCATGTCGAGCACGGCCTCGTTGGCTCCGCCGTGCAACGGGCCCGAAAGCGCGTTGATGCCCGCGGAGACGGAGGAGAACATATTCGCACCGGTCGAGCCGAAGAGGCGCACCGTCGACGTCGACGCGTTCTGCTCGTGGTCGGCGTGGAGGATGAGCAGCTTGTCGAGTGCGTCGACGAGCACCGGGTTCATGTCGTACTTCTCGGCCTTGTTGCCGAAGTTGAGCCGCAGGAAGTTCTCGACGAAGTTGAGGTTGTTGTCGGGGTAGAGGAACGCCTGGCCGATCGACTTCTTGTGCGCGTAGGCGGCGAGCACGGGAAGCTTGGCGAGCAGCCGGATCGTATTCACCTCGACGAACTCCGGCACCGCCGTGTCGAGTGACGACTCGTAGTACGTCGACATCGTCTGCAGACCACCCGAGAGCACCGCCATCGGGTGCGCCGTGTGCGGCACGCCCTCGAAGTAGTACCGCATGTCTTCGTGCAGCAGGGTGTGCCGGCGGATCTCCTCATCGAACGCGCCCAGCTGATCGGCCGTGGGCAGCTCGCCGTAGATCAGGAGGTAGGAGACCTCGAGGAAGGTGGAGTGCCTCGCGAGCTCTTCGATCGGGTACCCGCGGTAGCGCAGAATCCCCTGTTCGCCGTCGATGTACGTGATCTTCGACTTCGTCGACGCCGTGTTCACGAACCCGTAATCGAGCGCCGTGTGCCCGCTCTGCTTGGTGAACGTGCTGACGTCGATCGCCGAGTGCCCATCGACCGCGTCGACGATCGGGAACTCGGCGGATCCGCCTGGGAAGGTCAGCTTGGCGGTGGCCGGGCCCTGCGTCGATTCGGTCACGTCGTCTCCTCGTGAGGTCTCAATGCTGGCGCTGCGTCGGGTATGACACGGCCATTCCTATCACCCTATCGGCTCCGAGGGGAACCGGGGGCTGCGGCACGGGGGTGCCGCACTCGGCTCAGAATATCTTGATGTGAAGCGAAATGTCGATTCGGACGACGTCATCCCGCGGTCGGCGCCGAAGCGCGAATGCGCGCGGCGGCGGCGGCGATATCGGC
>NZ_DFQP01000005.1:990-1216 GCF_002377845.1 Microbacterium sp. UBA3486 | reverse complement strand
CGGCGGCGGCGGCGATATCGGCGTCAGGGGCCGTCAGCGCCAACCGCACGTGCTGCGGCGACCGATCGCCGTAGAAGTGGCCAGGGCCGACGACGATGCCGAGTTCCGCGAACTGCGCGACGGCGTCCCAGGCGTCGGTCCCGCGCGTCGCCCACAAGTAGAGGCCCGCCTCGCTGCCGTCGATCGCGAAGCCGGCCGCTTCGAGTGCCGGACGCAGCATGTCACG
>NZ_DFQP01000005.1:470-783 GCF_002377845.1 Microbacterium sp. UBA3486 | reverse complement strand
GCCGCGAGCATCGCTGCCTGCACGGGCGCCGGAAGCATCAGACCCGCATGCTTGCGCACGGTGAGCAATCGGGCGACGAGCTCCGAGTCACCCGCGAGGAATGCGGCGCGATACCCGGCGAGGTTCGACTGCTTGCTCAAGGAGTACACGCTCAGCACGCCCCGGTGGTCATTGCCGACGACGCGCGGATCGAGGATGGACGGGATCGGTCGCTGATCCCATGGCGCGTCCCACCCGAACTCGGCGTAGCACTCGTCTCCGGCGATCACCGCGCCCAGTTCGCGTGCCCGCTCCACCGCGGCACGCAGTGCAT
>NZ_DFQP01000005.1:0-404 GCF_002377845.1 Microbacterium sp. UBA3486 | reverse complement strand
CTCGACGGCGAGTTGATCCAGATCAGCTTCGTGTGCTCGGGCCAGGAGCCGGGATCATCGGAAGCGATCGCATCGGCGCCCACCAGCGCGGCACCCATTGCATAGCTCGGGTATGCGACGGACGGGAAGACGACCGCCTCGCCCGCGCCGATCCCGAGCAGGAACGGCAGCAGAGCGACGAGCTCCTTGGAACCCACCGTCGGCAGCACCGCATCGGCATCGACGGCCACCCCGCGCCTCCGCCCGAACCACTCCGCGATCGCCTCGCGCAGCGCGGACGAGCCGGCGGTCGCCGGATACGCGTGAGCCTCGGTCGCGGAGGCGAGCGCCTCGCGCACGGCGCGCGGCGTCGGATCGACCGGAGAGCCGATCGACAGATTCAACGCCCCCTCGGGGTGCTCAGC
>NZ_DFQP01000089.1:0-20808 GCF_002377845.1 Microbacterium sp. UBA3486 | reverse complement strand
CGCCGGGGGCACCCGGCCGCTCGGCACCCGCGCCCCGCGCACGGTGTCGCCGAGTCGCGCGGGTCCGCGCGCCTTCGTCCCCGCCCTGACTCTCACGCAGCTCTCCATCTCCCGCACCTGACCCGCCGACGCGCGCATCGAGCCGCCCGAAAGCGGCACCCTTCCCTCGTCGTACCCGTGTGTCTGGAGACCCCATGAAGAACTCTGTCAAAGCGACCCTGATCGCCATCGCCGTCGCCATCGTCCTGCTGATCGCCGGAATCGTCTTCGCGATCAGCCAACAGCAACCCGCCGCGCCCGCGGAGGGCGGAGAGCCGCAGCAGACCGTCCGCACCGATTCCCATGTGCTCGACGACGGGGGCGAGGGCGCCGTGACCGTGGTCGAGTTCCTCGACTTCGAGTGCGAGGCGTGCGGGGCGTTCTACCCCGTCGTCGAAGACCTCAGGGAGAAGTACGACGGCAAGATCACGTATGTCGTCCGCTACTTCCCCCTGCCCGGGCACATCAACTCCACGCAGGCCGCGCTGGCCGCCGAGGCCGCCGGGCAGCAGGACCGCTTCGAGGACATGTACCGCCGTCTGTTCGAGACGCAGGCGCAGTGGGGCGAGCAGCCCGAGGAGACCCCCGAGGTGTTCCGCGGGTTCGCCCAGGATCTCGGGCTCGACATGGGCGCGTACGATGCCGCGATCGCCGACCCGGCCACCGCGGAGCGCGTGCAGTCCGACAAGGCCGACGGCGAGAAGCTCGGGGTGAACAGCACGCCGACGTTCTTCATCGACGGCGAGAAGATCGTGTTGCAGGAGTGGGATGACCTCGAGCAGGCCATCGAGAAGGCCGTGAACGGCTGACGTGGAAAGGCGGATCGCGCGCCTTCCGTGTCGAAGCCGCGCGGTCCCGCCGCACCGATATTCTGGCCGCATACCCAGGAGAGGGCCAGAATGACCATCGACATCACGACCGCCTTGCAGACGACCCACAACGCCCGCGAACTCGCCGGGATCCCGACCTCGGGCGGCGGCACGCTCGCCTCCGGTCTGCTCTTCCGATCAGACGCGCTCGCCGCGCTGACCGACGAGGGGATGCAGGCGCTGGCCGACCTCCGCATCGGCACCGTGATCGATCTGCGCACCGAGGGCGAACGTGCACGCGCCGCGGATCGCCTGCCCGACGACGGCAGCGTGACGCTCCTGACTCTGCCCATGCAGGGCGGCGCGATGGACGAGATGGTGAAGCAGCTGCTCCCTGCAGCCGGCGGAGGGGGACTCTCGGTGACCCAGGTCGCCGAGGTGCTGAAGCAGGTGCCGACGTTGGAGGAGCTGTACGTCTCGATCCTGGCGGCCAGCGCCACCCCGTTCGCGACCATCGCGCGGACAGTGCTCGAAGCCTCGCGCACCGAACGACCCGGCGTGCTGTTCCACTGCACTGCGGGCAAGGACCGCACGGGGCTCGCCGCCGCGATCCTGCTGCTCGTCGCCGAAGCACCTCGCGAGGCGATCGTCGAGGACTACACGCAGACGGAGAAGAATCTGGCGCGGGGTTTCGCCGAAGCCCTCACCGCACTGATCACCTCACTCGGCGTCCCCCTCACCCCGGCGCTGAAGACGCTCGCGACCGAGGCTCCGGCATCCGCCATCGAGGCCGCGATGGACTGGATCGACGACAACCACGGCGACGTCGCGGGCTACCTGCGGAGCGGCGGTCTGACCGACGACGAGATCGCCGACCTTCGTCGAGTGCTTCGCGGGGAGTAGGAGTGCCCGTGCCCGTGCAGACGCAGCCCTCGCTACGCTGAGCGCATGACAGAGGAGCACTCCCCCTCTCCCCATCCGGTGATGGCCGTCGTCCGTCGCATTCCGGCGACGCTGACGATGGTGCTGCTGATCATCGCGGTGGGGGTCGTCTGGAGCGGCCTCTGGGCGCCGTTCGAGGACACCGCACTCTTCCAGACAGTCGCCTACGGGCTCCCGAACCTCGCCGACGGCAAGTGGTGGACGCCCCTGACCGGCACGTTCTTCGTGAACCAGCCCTGGGTGTACCTGTTCACGATCGCAGGCTTCTGGGGTATGGGTTTCCTGGAGTTCCGTCGCGGATCGCGCGTGGCGCTCGCCTACTACTGGCTCGGTCAGCTGTTCGCGATCTTCGCCACCGCCCTGCTGCTGTACGTGCTCTCGCAGTTCCCGTGGGCGTGGGCGGCAGAGCAGGCCCAGGCGCTCGACGTGGGAGCATCGGGCGGCACCATGGCGTGCATCGCCGCCGCGGTCGGCCTGTTCCGTCCGCCGTGGCGGGTGCGCGGCTGGCTCATCCTGCTCGGCTTCGTGTTCATCGCGATGCTCTTCTGGGGCAAGGTCGCCGACCTCGAGCACCTGCTCGCGGTGCTGCTGATCCTCGTCGTCGACCGATCGCTGCGGGTGCGGCACACGACGGTCCGCGAGCAGCGGCTGATCGCCGTGGTGGCGATCCTCGTCCTGGGCGCCGTCGAGATCATCACGACCTTCCTGCCCACGGACGGACCCTTCGGGCCGACCGATCCCGCGTCGGGAGGATTCATCGACCTCGCGATCGACCTCGTCGTGATCCTCGTGCTCGTGAACGGGCTCCGTCGCGGGCGGCGCTTCGCGTGGGTGCTCGCGATCCTGCTCGGCCTGTTCAACGTCTCGGGCGCCGCGCTGGTGCTCACCCTCATCATCATCACGAGCCAGGCGGAGCTCGATCTGCGCTGGGACGGTGAGACCGAGCTCGCGATGGCCAACGGCTTCCTGTGGCTCATCATGCTGGTGTACCTGGTGTGGGTGCGACGCGCGTTCCGAGCCAAGCGCCGCGCCAAACTGGGCATCCAGCCCGCTCCGAACGTCGATGACATGAAGCGCGAGCTGCGCACTCATGGCGGCGGAACGCTCTCGTGGATGACCACCTGGGAGGGCAACAGCTATGCCCGGGTGGCCGGCGGCATCGTCGCGTACCAGCGTCGCAACGGCGTCGCCCTGGCCCTGGCCGACCCGATCGGCCCTGCGGAGACACGCGCAGAAGCCGTGAACGATTTCATCCACGCCGTGGAGCTCGCCGGCCTCGTTCCCTGCTTCTTCAGTGCGGATGAGGCCACGCGGGCGGCCGTCCCCTCGACCTGGCGCAGCATCGTCGTGGCCGACGACACGATCGTCGACCTGCCGGGGCTGGAGTTCACGGGCAAGCGCTGGAACTCGGTGCGCACCTCACTGAACAAGGCCGGTCGCGAGGAGATGACCTTCCGCATGACGCACCTCAAAGCGGAGCCGTGGGGTGTGCAGCAGCAGCTCAGAGCGATCTCGGAGGCCTGGGTCGGAGACAAGGACCTGCCCGAGATGCGCTTCACGCTCGGCACCCTCGACGAGGCCGAGGATCCGGAGGTGCGGCTCGCCCTGGCGCTCGCTCCGAACGGCGACGTCGACGGTTTCCTCTCCTGGCTGCCGGTGTACGGCGACGACGGTGCGGTGCGGGGCTGGACCCTCGACCTCATGCGTCGCCGCGAAGGCGGTTTCGGGCCCGTCATGGAGTATCTGATCGGCTCCTCGGCCAAGCAGTTCGCCGAGGAGGGCGCGCAGATCATGTCGCTCTCCGGCGCGCCCCTCGCCCACGACTACCCGCCGGATGCCGGGATGATCGCCGCTCTCAGCGACCGGCTGGCCGATGCGCTGGAACCGGTGTACGGCTTCGGGTCGCTGCATCGGTTCAAGCAGAAGTTCCACCCCCGTTACGAGACCATGTATCTCCTCTTCCGCGACGAGAGCGACCTCACCCGCATCGGTGGAGCACTCACGCGGGCGTTCCTGCCGGATGCGACGCTGCGCCAGTTCGCGGGTGCCGGGCTCGAACTCGTGCGGGGCGGGAAGGACTGACGGAGCCCACGCCGTCCGAGAACGCGTCGGGTGGGTCGATCTCCGGATGGCGTCTGTTCTCCGACGGCGTGAGACCACGTGAGTACGATCGGTGTCGTGCTCGATGAAGACCGCCTCCGCTCGATGGCCGACGAACTGAGCCGGGTTCCCGGCGTGCGTGCCGTCGCATTGGGCGGCAGTCGCGCCCGCGGGACGCACCGACCCGACTCCGACATCGATCTGGGGCTCTACGTGGACTCGGATGTCGACCGCGCCGGTATCGCGCGCGTGGCGAGCGGGTGGACGGGCGAACCCGTCGAGGTCGCCGAGCGCGGCGGATGGGGACCCTGGGTCGACGGCGGCGCCTGGCTGATCGTCGACGGCGTGCCGGTCGACCTCATCCTCCGCGACGTCACCCGCGTCGGAGAGCAATGCGCTCGCGCCGTCCGCGGCGAGTTCGCCTTCCACACCCAACCGGGTCACCCCCTCGGCTTCCTCGATGTCGCCTATGCGGGCGAGGTGGCCACCAGCGTGCCGCTTCGCGATCCGGAGGGACTCCTGGTCGGTCTGGCACGGAGCGTCACCCCCTATCCCGCGGCGCTGCGCGAGGCGTTCCTCACGAGCCTCTGGCAGGTCGACTTCCTGCTGAACGCGGCGGTGAAGGGCGCGAAGGCGGGAGACGTCGCATACGTCTCCCTCTGCGGAACCACGACGGCCATGCTGACCGCGCACGCCTGGCACGCCGCCGCCGGGAACTGGGTGACGAACGAGAAGGGGCTGGTGCCGAACGTGGCACGCCTCCCGATCGACTCGGCGGGATTCAGCGCGTCGGCGGCACTGGCACTCGGGAATCTCGGCACGACGCCGGAGGAGTTGCTCGCCTCGATCACGCTGCTGCGGGAGCTGCCGCGTCCGGCAGCTCCCGCAACCTGATGCTCAGCCGACGGTCTCGACGGCTTCGACCGGAGGCGCTCCCACACCATCGGTGACCGGGCGCTTCGCGGTGTTCGCGATGTGTGCGCGGCTGACGACGATCACGGCGACGATCATGAGTGCGACCCCGAGCCAGTACGGGGCGGCGTGGCTGACCAGCGCGTAGAGCGCCCCCGCGATGAGCGGGGCGGCCGTGCCCATGGCCGCATTCAGTGACTGCGTCGCTCCGCCGAGCCAGCCCTGCTCGTCGTCGCCCACCGCGTTCGACATGGCACCGTCCATCGCCGCCTGGGATGCCCCCTGGCCGGCAGCGAGCATGAGCGCACCGACGATGAACACCCACGGCTGGGCGAAGATCGACGCGACGATGGCGAGCGCCGCGAGACCGACCATCTGCGCGACGATGCCGCTGATGATCACACCGCGCTCACCGATGCGCGGGAGCAGGATGCCGAGCAGCACACCCTGGATGAGGATGTCGATGATGCCGACGGCCGCGGTCAGGAGTCCGATCTGCGTCGGCCCCCACTGGATGGAGTCCAGCGCGAGGACGCTGAAGTTGTTCACGAAGAAGCCGAACGGCAGGGCGAGCAGACCGAAGCCGATCATCAGTCCGCGCAGCTCCTTGCGGCCGAACGCCTCCTTGAAGACCGCGAACGGCTGCACGTCACGCAGCCGGATGGCGCTGATGCGATTGCCGGGCTTGAGGCTCTCCGGAAGCAGGAAGATGCTGAGGATCGCGATCGTGAGGGCGACGGCGGAGGTGAGGAAGACGGGGAGCTGAATGCTCACCGCGGCGAGCAGACCGCCGATCCCCGGGCCGACCATGGTGCCGATTCCCGTGAGAGCGCCGAGGAGACCGAAGCGCTTCGCCCGCTGTTCCGGCGGGGTGATGTCGGCGAGGTAGGCGAAGAGGGCGGGGAGATCTCCCGCGGTCAGGCCTTGGATCATGCGCGCGAGCACGAGGACCCAGATCGCACCGCCGATGCCGAACAGCGCCATCGAGAATGCGGCGCCGAACGCGGCGACGATGATGACGGGTCGACGACCGAAGCGGTCGGAGAGCCGGCCGAGGAAGGGGGCGACCAGGAAGGCGCAGAGGCCGTTGACGGCCTCGAGCACGCCCACCCAGATGGCGAGGTCGCTCTCGTGCGAGACGTATTGCAGCACGACGAAGGGCAGGACGGGAAGGACGACCGTCATACCTATGACGGTGAGCATCGTGAGCACGATGAGCATGATCCACGCGCGGTTCTGATCCCGTCGCGTGAGGACGTTGGGTGAAGTCATACCGAAAGTGTACCGATACCAGTTTTGGTGTCAAGCCAGGTTTGTAGTCGGTCCACGATAGACTGCGGTCATGACGAACTCAGAGCCCCTCGGACGCCGCGAGCGCAAGAAGGCCGCGACCCGCAAGGCGATCTCCGACGTCGCGACGATGATGTTCCTCGAGCGCGGCTTCGACAACGTCAGCATCCGCGAGGTCGCCGATGCGGCGGACGTCTCCCCTACGACCGTGTTCGCGCATTTCCCGCAGAAGGAGGCTCTCGTCTTCGACGAGGACGACGAACAGCGCGACCGTCTGGTCTCGGCCGTGCGCGACCGGCCCGCCGGACGCACGATCAACCGCGCGATCCACGACTTCTTCGCCGCCGAGATCAGGGCGAACTTCGACGAGCACGGTGATGACGTCACCCGCGTGTTCATGCGCTTCCTCAACGAGACACCCGCCCTGCGCGACTATGCCGCGAAGATGTGGCTCCGACACGAGGATGCCCTCGCCGCGGCCATCGCCGACGAGCTCGGGCTCGCCGAGCCGGTCGCCGAGATCCGCGTCTACGCCCGATTCGTCCTGCAGATGCAACTGCTCATCAACGACAGCGAAGATCCACTCGAGACGGTGGACGCGGGATTCCGGGTGCTCGCGAGTGGCTGGGACCCTGTCGAAGAGCGTCTCGCCAGGTGATTCTCCGGCGCCGGGTCAGTCGTCGCGAGGGCGTCGTCGCAGACTCTTGACGTCGGTGCGCCGCTGCTTGGCCTTCAGCCGGCGCTCCTTCGACCCCCGACTCGGCTTCGTCGGCCGTCGCGGTGGTGCCGGCGGGCGCAGAGCCTCTGCGACGAGGGCGACGAGCCGCTCCCGCGCCGCATCCCTGTTGCGCAACTGGGCACGGTGCTCGGACGCGGCGATC
Source organism: Microbacterium sp. UBA3486 (assembly GCF_002377845.1). Classification (NCBI taxonomy): domain Bacteria; kingdom Bacillati; phylum Actinomycetota; class Actinomycetes; order Micrococcales; family Microbacteriaceae; genus Microbacterium; species Microbacterium sp. UBA3486. The sequence continues at coordinate 13,835 of NZ_DFQP01000089.1, read as the reverse complement.
GTCAGCACTCCATCGACCAGGCGACCACTCAGTCGGTCGAGCAGCCTCTCGCGCTGATGCAGTGAGAGCACCGCGGAGTTCGCCGCATCCCAGACGAGTTCAGCGCGGGAATCCGCGGTGTTGACGCCCTGTCCCCCCGGCCCGGATGACCGCGAGAAGCGCCACGACAACTCGGCCTCGGGGATCGTGAGACCCGACGAGACCCGCAGACCGGGGCGATGGGCGGAAGGCATGTGTCCATCATCGGGCCTCGCGGGGCCATCGCGCCTCACCCGGATAGCATGGCGATGGCGGCAGGACCTGTTTTCCCGAGCAGTCGGCGCCGCCTCACGCGGAGCACGAATGAACTCATACCGGCAGGACGACTGGGCAGCGAGCCCGTCGTATCCGTCGACCGTGAACGAGCCGTATCTGATGGGCACCGGCGTCGTCACCGCCGAGGACACCGGCACCCGCCCGCTCTCCCCTCCGCACAGCCACGCCGACCCGATGCTGGCCTGGTGCTATCGCGGCACGGTGTGGGTGCACCTGCAGGACGCACGGTGGCGCCTCGCTCCCGGTCAGGGCGTGTGGATCCCCGCACACACCCCGCACACGGCCCATCACGAACCCGACTCGACCGGCTGCTACACGTACATCCCCGACTCATCGCTGATCGCCCCGATCGACGACATCACACGGGTGCTGGTACCGCGCGCGGTGCAGGAGATGCTGCTCCACCTCGGCATCAACGACATGCCCACCGACCTGCGCGTGCGCATCCAGTCGGTGCTCATCGAGATGCTGCAGCAGCCGCTTCCCGAGGCCGCGAGCGAATGGGGCGAGGTGCCGATGCCTGCGGATGAGCGGGTCGCCCCGCTCGTGCAGGCCGTTCTCGCCGACCCCGGCGACCCCCGCAGTGCGATCGAGCTGTTCCTCGCGCACGGGCTCCACGAGCGTACGGTCCTGCGCATCTTCCAGAACGACGTCGGCATGAGCTTCGGGCGGTGGCGCACCGGCGTGCGGATGACCCTCGGGGCGCGTCTGATCGTCGACGGCACTCCGATCGGTGCGGCCGCGCACCGCTGCGGCTACGCCACGACGAGCGCCTTCTCCGCCGCGTTCAAGGAGCGCTTCGGGCTCACCCCCCGGCAGCACGTGGCGCGCGTGCAGGCCGACGCGGCGCACCAGCTGTACTGGCGGTGACCTCGCCCGGCGCTGAACGCGCAACGGCAAATCCGACCCCCTTTGTCGGTTCCGCGATACAAGTCGTCGCTCCCGCAACACTGAGCACTGCATCCGCGTTCTAGCATCGTTCTGTTAGGGCATGCTTACCTAACTTCTCGCCGCGTCGACGCGGCAACACCCTCCCCCCTTCCCGAAGGAGAACCATGTCGCACCCTTCCGCGCGCCCGAAGATCCGCCGAGGCTCGGCCCTCGTCGCCGCAGCCGTCGCCGCCGCCCTCACCCTCGCCGGGTGCTCGTCCACCCCCGAAGAATCGAGTTCCGCCTCCACCGCAACGGACGGCGTGGTCATCGAGCACGGCCACGGCAAGACCGTGATCCCCGAGAAGCCGCAGCGCATCGTCACCCTCGGCTGGATGACGGCCGACATCGTCGCCGCCCTCGGCACCAATCCCGTCGGCATGGAGGAGGTCTGGGGCGCAGGCGAGAGCGGCTACCAGCCCTGGTTCGAGGACTATGTCACCGAGGAGTACGGCGAGACCCCCGAGATCATCCCCTTCCTCGAGGACGGCCCCAACTACGAGGCCATCAAGGAGCTCAAGCCCGACCTGATCCTGAGCCTCTACTCCGGCGTCTCCGACATCGAGTACGAGCGCCTGACCGAGATCGCCCCGACCGTCCCCTACATCGAAGGCCCCTGGAACCCGGGGACCTGGGAGGACATGACCCGCACGGTCGGCAAGGCACTGTCCGAAGAGGACAAGGCCGATGAGCTGATCGCCGAGACCGAGAAGCAGATCACCACCCTGGCCGGCGAGCACCCCGAGTTCGAGGACAAGACCTTCGTCTGGGGTCTGACCCTGAACGAGGGCGGCACCGACCTCGGCGTCTACCTCGAGTACGACCCCCGCGTGCGCATCACCGAGGCCCTCGGATTCACCTCGACCCCGGCGATGGACAGCTTCCTCAAGACCGCGGAGGGCGACAACTGGTACACCGGCGTCAGCCTCGAGAACCTCTACGACGTGGAGGCCGATCTGTTCGCGGCCTGGGGCGGCAGCGCCGACGAGGGCACGTACACGGTCGAGAACAAGGTCGTGTCGCGCTGGAACCCGATCGCCAACGGCTCGTACGTGATCTACGCCGACGACGCCGAGGCCTCGGCCATCAGCGCGCCCACCGTGCTCTCGCTGAAGTACATCCTGCCGACGTACGTCGACGACCTCGCCGGGGCACTCCAGGGCGAGCCCACCATCACCGGCAAGTGATCCGAGAGATGTCCCTGGCGACGGATGACGGCACGGACGTCTCGAACACGGGTGCGGGGAGTCGTGCAGTCGACTCCCCGCACCGTAACGGGACGCTCGTGGCGGGACTGGTCATCTCGGTCGTGGTGCTGGCCATCGCCGCCATCGCCTCGCTCGCCGTCGGTGCCCGCGCGATCGACCCCGTCACCGTGCTGCAGTCCCTCTTCTCCTACGACAACGAGAACCCGCTGCACCTCATGGTCATGGAGCTGCGTGTGCCGCGCACCCTGCTCGGCATCGTCGTGGGTGCCGCTCTCGCGGTGTGCGGCGGCCTGATCCAGGCCTTCACCCGCAACCCGCTGGCCGACCCCGGCATCCTCGGTGTGAACGCCGGTGCATCCTTCGCCGTCACGTTCGCCGTCGGTGTGCTCGGCCTCACCGCCCCCGGCGCCTACGTGCCCTTCGCCCTCGGCGGAGCCTTCGTCCTCACCATGCTCGTCTACATACTGGGCTCGTTCGGAGCCTCGGGGGCGACCCCCATGAAGCTCACCCTCGCCGGCGTCGCCCTCGGCGCGGCCTTCACCGGCTTCACCACCGCGATCGTGCTGCGCGCCCACAGCACCCTGCAGGTGATGCGGTTCTGGGGCGTCGGCTCGATCGGTGGACGCACCCTCGACCAGCTCGCCTGGGCCGTGCCTCTGATCGTCGCCGGTCTCCTGATCGGACTCCTGTGCGCGCGCTCCCTGAACGCCCTGGCCCTCGGCGACGACCTGGCGCAGGCCCTCGGTGCACGCGTGCGCGTGACTCGCATCCTCGTCATCATCGCCGTCACCCTGCTGGCCGGAACCAGCGTCGCCGCCGCCGGACCCATCGCCTTCGTCGGGCTCATGATCCCGCACATCGTCCGCTGGTTCACCGGCCCCGACCAGCGCTGGGTGCTCGGGTACTCGATGATCATCGGCCCCGCCTTCCTGCTGTTCGCCGACATCCTCGGCCGCATCGTGCTCCCGAACGGGGAGATGCGCGTCGGCATCGTCACGGCCCTCCTCGGAGCCCCGATCCTGATCATGCTCGTGCGTCGCAAGCGGGTGAGCGGCCTGTGAGCATCGACCAGAAGCCCGTCGCTGCACCCCACGCAGACGCCGCGCCTGCCGCGTTCGTGCCGGTCGATCACGGACGCCGCCTGTTCCGGATCGAGACCGCGCGGATCGCCGCGCTCATCCCGGTGCGATCCGTCATCGTCAGCCTCCTGCTGGTCGTCGTGATCATCGGCGCGGGCCTGTTCTCCATGACTCTCGGCGCCTACGAGGTCGACTTCGCGGCCGTCATCCGAGCGATCTTCGACCCCGCATCCGACCCCGACATCCGCCAGGTGGTGTTCGAATGGCGCCTGCCGCGCGTGCTCTTCGCCGTGCTGTGCGGAGCAGCCCTCGCGCTCGCCGGCGGCATCTTCCAGTCCCTCACCCGCAATCCGCTCGGCTCCCCCGACATCATCGGCTTCGGCATCGGCGCACAGTTCGGTGTGACGCTGGTCATGATCGTCTTCGAGCTGAACACCTACATGTTCAAGGCGGCGGGTGCGCTCGTCGGAGGCCTGTTCACCGCGCTGCTCGTCTACGTGCTCGCCAGCAAGAACACGATGTCGTCGTTCCGGCTCATCATCGTCGGCATCGGCGTCTCGGCGGGACTCGGATCCCTCACCTCGTGGATCCTGATCTCGGTCAGCGTCGAGAAGGCCATGATGGCGGCGACCTGGGGTGCGGGCTCGATCGCCTCGCTCGGCTTCGACCAGCTGATCCCGGCGGCGATCGTGTTCGCGATCGTGACCCTGCTCTCCCTCCCCCTCGCCCGCACGCTTCCCGTGCTCGAGATGGGCGACGACGCGGCGACCGCCCTCGGCATCAGTCCCGGTCGCACCCGTCTCGCAGCGATGGTGTTCGGCGTCGCCCTGGTCGCGCTGGTGACCGCCGCGGCCGGCCCCATCTCCTTCATCGCCCTCGCGGCCCCGCAGATCTCGCAGCGCCTCACCCGCTCGAACACCCCGATGGGCACGGTGCCCGTGATGCTGACCGGCGCCGCTCTCGTCGTGGTGTCGGACGCCGTGGCCCAGCTCGTCGCTGTGCCGGTCGGCGTCGTGACGGTGTCGGTCGGCGGCCTCTATCTCGCCTGGCTGCTCGCTGCCCAGTACGCGCGCCGCACCTGAAAGGAACACCCATGACCGCTTCGCTGCGGGCCCGCGACATCACGCTGGGCTACGGGGACACCCCGATCATCTCCGACCTCACTCTCGAGGTTCCCGACAACTCGTTCACGATCATCATCGGACCCAACGCGTGCGGCAAGTCGACCCTGCTGCGCGGATTCGCCCGGCTGCTGCGCCCGACCACCGGCGCCGTGCTGCTCGACGGCGACGAACTGCGTTCGCTCAAGCCGAAAGAAGTCGCCCGCAAGCTGGGACTGCTTCCGCAGTCGTCCATCGCCCCCGACGGCATCACGGTCGCTGATCTCGTCGGGCGCGGACGCTTCCCGCACCAGAGCGCCATGCGCACCTGGAGCAGCGCCGACGAGCGCGCCGTGTCCGAGGCGATGGCCGCGACCGGGGTCACCGATCTGTCGCGGCGCCTGGTCGACGAGCTCTCCGGCGGTCAGCGGCAGCGCGTCTGGGTGGCCATGGCCCTCGCCCAGCAGACCACGCATCTGCTGCTCGACGAACCGACGACCTTCCTCGACATCGCGCACCAGATCGACCTGATGGAGCTGTTCGCCGACCTGCACCGCAGCGGCACCACGCTCGTCGCCGTGCTGCACGACCTCAACCATGCGGCCCGTTACGCGACGCACCTCGTGGCGATGCGCGACGGGGCCATCGTGGCGCAGGGCGATCCGCGCGAGATCATCACCGCAGAGCTCGTACACGCCGTGTACGACCTGCCGTGCAAGGTGATCACCGACCCGGTCTCGGGAACGCCGCTGGTCCTCCCGCTCGGCCGGCGGACACCGTGACGGCCACTCCCCGCACGCTCTTCGGGATCGCACTGAAGTCGGAGGGGCGAGGGATCGCCCTCGCCGGGGCGACCGCACTGCTCATCGTGCACGCGCTCGCCGAGGCGACGATCCCCGTGATCATCGGCGCGACGATCGACCGCGCCGTGCTCCCCGCCGACCCCGCAGCTCTCGCGCTCTGGCTCGGCGTGCTGGTCGGCACGTTCCTCGTCCTGACCCTGAGCTACCAGTCGGCGTCCCGCCTCATGGTGTCGATCTACGGCTACGGCGAGCAGGCGCTGCGCCACCTCACACTCTCCCGGATGCTGCGACCGCGGCTCTCCCGCCGCACGGTGACCCCCGGTGAGGCCCTCACATTCGTCGCGTCCGACACCTACCGGGTCGCCGGGGTCGCCTGGTCGGTCGCGCAGCAGTGCTCCACGATCGCCGCGATCATCGGAGCCGGACTCGCGATGCTCGTGATCTCGCCCGTCGCGACCATCGTGGTGTTCGGTTCGACCATCGCGATGATGTTCGTGATGCAGGTCGTGTCGCGCCCGCTGGAACGCCGTGGCCTCATCGAGCAGCAGGCGGCGACAGAGGCCGGGGCGGTCGCCGCCGACTTCATGAGCGGATTCCGGGTGCTCGTGGGAATCGGCGCCCGCGAGGAGGCCGTGCGCCGCTACATCGCCGCAAGCGACACCTCTCGGCGGGCGGCGACCGCGGCAGGTCGCTCCCTCGCGTCATACGAGGCGGTGAGCGGCACGCTGGCGGCGATCGCGACCACCGCACTGGCAGGTATGTCGGCCTGGTTCGCCTCCGAGGGCCGCATCAGCATCGGCGAGCTGGTCACGGTGCTCGGGCTCGCTCAGTTCATCAGCGGCTACCTCGCGTATGCGGGCTCCTTCCCCTCGAACTGGATCCACAAGCTCGCCTCGGCCAAGCGGCTCGCCGAGGTGATCGACGCGGACGACCTGCTCGATGCGCCCGTCGCGGCGGCCACCCCGGCTCGAGCGGCGGAGGACGTCGTCCTGACCTTCCGCGCGGGATCCGCCTCCTCGCCCGTCGAGGTGCACGAGGGTGAACTGCTCGGCATCCGTCCCGCCGACAGCGACACGGCCCGCGACCTCTCGCGTCTGCTCGGTCTGCGCACCCGACCCGACCGCGGCCGGGTCGCGCTCGCGATCGACGGCGAATTGCACGACCTGACCGACCTGGACCCGGTGGAGTATCGGCGCCGGGTCGTCGCCCCTCCGCACGGGCAGACGATCGTCAGCGGCTCCCTGCGCGAGGCCGTGCGCGGTCACGGCGTGGAGGACCAGCCGCACGCGCCCTTCATCGAGATGGCGGCGCTGCACGACACCGTGGTGCAGGTCGGAGGGTGGGAGTCACAGGTAGGAGAGGCCGGGCGGCGCCTCTCGGGCGGACAGCGCCAGCGCATCGGCATCGCCCGAGCCCTGCACGCGGAGGCCGACGTGCTCGTGCTCGACGAGCCCACCTCGGCCGTCGACGCCATCACAGAGGCGCACATCGCCCGCGCCCTTGCAGAGCACACCGAGACCGTGATCGTGATCACCACCTCTCCGGTGCTGCTCGGGGCGTGCGACCGGGTCGTCGAGCTTCCCTCCGAACGATCGGATACACGCCATGAGTGACTCGACCTCGACCGCCGCGCTGCTCCCGATCGCCTCCGGCTCCCGTGTGCGGGCCGTCGTGGGTGGGTTGCTGCGACAGCATCCCGGTCGTACCGCCGCTGTCGCCACGCTGTTCCTCGCGGCATCCGCTCTCGGGATCGTGATGCCCGCGTGCCTGGGGCGCATCGTCGATGCCGTGTCGTCCGACGCGGGCTTCGCGACCATCGCCGGCTGGGTCGCCGGGGCGGGTCTGGGCGCCATCGGTGCCGCTGTGGTGATGCTGTGGGCTGTGAGGGTGCTCACCGGCTTGGTGCAGGACATGCTCGCGAGCCTGCGTGAAGACGTGTTCGCCTCGGCGATGCGGCTGCCCGTCAGCGCGGTCGACGACGGCGAGAGCGCCGACCTGCTCTCCCGCGTGACCGGTGACGTCGATGCCGTTGCCGAAGCCGGAGGGAACGTCGCTCCGACCCTGCTGTCCGCGGGGTTCGCGATCGGCGTCTCGGTGGTCACGCTGACCGTTCTGGATCCCTGGCTGGCACTCGCGGGCCTCGCCTCCGCGCCGTTCTACATCCTCGGTACGCGCGCTTTTCTGCGGAAGTCCCGCGTGGTGTTCCGCGAGGTACGGGTGCGCGAGGCCGCGCGCAGCCAGGCCGTGCTCGACGCGGTGGAGGGCATCGAGACCCTCACCGCGTTCAACGAGCAGGAGCCCGCTCTCGAGCGGGTGCGCGAGCGCGCGGTGGCGTCGATCCACATGCAGATCGAGGGCGTGTGGGTGACGAATCGCCTGTTCCGCTGGATCAACGGCGGTGAGCTCGTCGGGCTGGCCGCGATCCTCGGCGCCGGATTCCTGCTGCAGTCCGCCGGCGCTGTCACGGTAGGCGCGGTCACCACTGCTGCGCTGCTGTTCCATCGCCTGTTCGGCCCGGTCGGACAGCTGATCTTCGGACTCGACGACATCCAGCGGGCAGCCATCGGTCTCGCGCGACTCGTCGGAGTCATCGATCTCGCGCCTGCGCCGGCCGCCAAGAGCCCGGAGACGGAAGCTGCACCACCGGTATCCGCGGGCATCGAGGTGCGGGACGTGACGTTCCACTACCCCACCACCGGCCGGGGGATCAGCGGCGTGAACCTGCGGGTCGACCACGGCACCACGGCGGCGCTGGTGGGCACCTCGGGGTCGGGCAAGAGCACGCTGGCGCGCGTCATCGCCGGGCATCACCCGCCGACGTCGGGAAGCGTGCACCTGGCATCCCGCACAGACGCCCCGTACTACCTGTCGCAGGAGCTGCACCACTTCCGGGGCAGCATCGCCGACAACCTGCGCCTCGTCGCCCCCGAAGCGAGCGGCGAGGAGATGGTGGCGGCGCTGCGGGCGGTCGGGGCGCAGTGGGCGGTCGAGGCCTTGATCCGCGAGAGCGAGGGCGCTTCCACAGACGCTGTCGCGCCCATGGACGAGGGACGCATCCAACAGCTCGCGGTCGCGCGGGCTTTCCTCGCCGACCCGGATGTGGTGATCCTCGACGAGGCCACCGCCGATGTCGGGCTCCAGCACCGGGACGCCGTGGAAGAGGCGATCGCCGCACTGCGCAAGGGACGGACCGCTCTGCTCATCGCGCACCGGCTGCAGCAGGCCGTCACCGCGGAGCAGATCGTGGTGTTCGCCGATGGCAGGGCGACCCAGCGCGGCACCCACGAGGAGCTCCTCGCGACCGACGGCCCCTACCGCGACTCCTGGCTCGCCCAGACCCGCAGCACATCCCACCCGGCCCCCACCGACCCATCCCCCACCGAAGAGATTCGCCCTACAGAGACGGAGACTCCGTGAGCATCCACCGCGGCATCGTCAGCAGCACGACCACCCTCACCCCGACCCTGGTCCGCGTCACGCTCGGCGGCGAGGGCGTCGCCGACTTCCTCAGCACCGGCATCGGCGACGAATACGTGCGGGTGTTCTTCCCGCACGGCGACGACCCGAAGGAGGTGTCGCTGCCGGTGCCGGCGGGCGACTGGTGGGAGACGCCGGAGGGGGCGCCCGAGGCCCCGATGCGCACGTACACCATCAGCGGCGTGCGCCCGGACGCCGGTGAACTCGACATCGACTTCGTGATCCACGAGGCAGGTGTCGCGGGCCCCTGGGCCGCGCGGGCGGAGCCGGGCCACGTGCTCGGGTTCAACTCCCCGACGGGCCTGTACTCGCCGCCGGAGGGCATCACGTGGCAGGTGCTCGTCGCCGACCTCACCGGGCTTCCGGCCGTGGCGCGCATCATCGCCGAGGCCCCGGAGGGCGTGCGCACGCGGGTCGTGCTCGAAGTGCCGAGCGAGGCGGACCGCGTCGCACTCGAGGTGGGCGCCGACGTCGAGGTCACCTGGGTGGTCGGCGGCAACGGCCACGGTCCCAGTGCGCTCGGTCCGCTCGTGCGCGGCATCGTCGACGACCGGCTTCCGCTCGACGAAGGCTATGTCTGGGTGGCCGGTGAGACCGTGGCGCTGCGCGACGTGCGCAAGTACCTGCGCAAGGAACTCGGCCTGCCCGCGACCCGCTTCAAGGTCGTCGGCTACTGGACGCCCGTCGCTGCCTGGGACGAGAGGTTCGCCGCCCTGCCCGAGTCGGTGCAGAAGGAACTGGATGCGATCTGGGCCGAGTCCGACGGCGATGAGCCGGAAGACGTGCAGGTGCGCTTCGAGGAGCGGCTGGACCAGTTGGGGTTGTGAGGCGGAACCCCACCCGGGGACCCCCGCCGTGTTCCGGTCGCAGTTCCTGCCGTTCTGCGTGCGTCGAGGCGGCAGCAACTGCGACCGGAACGGGTGAGATGGCTTCAAGTGGACGCGACGGCGGGAGTCGAACCCGCAACGCCTTCAGGTATGAACTGAGGCCCGGGACCGCCCGGATCGCCGCGATGGGACTGACGTTACCCGGCCGTGATCTTCCCCGCCAGGATGGTTGCCTGGGATAACCCTATGAGTCTGCGGATGACGCCTCTTCGTCACTCGGCGTCATCCGGCTCCGGGGCGTCGAGGGCGCGCAGAAGTCGTGCGACCGCCTCGCGCAGCTCGCTGCGGTGCGGCTCCGACAGGGCGACCGTGTACTCGATGCCCTCCGGGATCCAGAGCAGTCCGTACATCGCCTCACGCCAATCGGAGCCACCGACCGGCCAGCGCGTGTGCTCTTCCCCCACGGGCGTCGCCCCCTCCGACCACGGGCCGAACTGTTCCTGCATCTCGGCGAGCGGCAGCTCCATCACGGCGGCCGCCTCGACCTTCTGCGGCGACCACGACGAGGCGACGAGCACGCGCTCCTCGATCTCGTCCTCCGTGATCTCGCGACGCGTGAACAGCACCCGCGTGTGCTCGACCGCGGCGATGCGGTCGACGCGGAACGTGCGCCAGTCGTCCCGATCGAGGTCCCGGCACAACAGGAACCACTTGCGACCGGCCGGGGCCAGGGCATGCGGCTCGACGCGGCGCACGCTCTCGCGCCCTTCCCCGTCGACGTACCGCAGGCGCAGCCGCTCGGTGTCGCGGGTGGCGAGCGCGATCTCCCCCAGCACCTCGGGTGAGACCACCGGCCCTCCTCCGATGCGCGGAGCCTGCACCGATGCGGCGAGCGCGTTCACCCGTTGCCGCAGCGCCGACGGGAGCACCTGTTCCAGCTTGGCGAGCGCCGTGAGCGTCACGTCGGGCCCGCCGACCAGCTGCTGCGTGGCGGCGACGCGGAGTCCGATCGCCATGGTCACCGCCTCGTCGTCGTTGAGCAGCAGCGGAGGCACGGCGCTCCCCGCCTCCAACCGGTATCCGCCGGCGGCGCCGGGCGTCGACTCGACCCGATAGCCGAGTTCGCGCAGCCGATCGACGTCGCGGCGCACGGTGCGCTCGGTCACTCCCAGCCGGGCGGCGAGTTCCGTCCCCGGCCAGTGCCGGTGCGTCTGCAGCAGGTTGAGCAGAGCGAGGGCACGGGAGGTGGTGTCGGTCATGCGTCTCAGATTGTCAGAATATGCGGACACGATCTGTCCGCATTGGTTCTTACGCTCGCTCCCATGAACGAATCCCTCATCGAGACCGAAGGCCTGACCAAGGTCTTCACCGTCAAGAAGACGCCGGTGCATGCCGTGACCGACGTCTCCTTCACAGCCGTGCGCGGCGAGCTCGTCGCCTTCCTCGGTCCCAACGGCGCCGGCAAGTCGACGACTCTGCGTATGCTGACCACCCTCATCCCGCCCACCTCCGGCCATGCGCGGGTCGTCGGGCACGACATCCGCACCGACGCGGCGGGGGTACGCGCACGCATCGGGTACGTCGGGCAGCTCACGAGCGGCAGCTTCTCGCAGCGCGTACGCGACGAGCTGCTCAGCCAGGGCGCCTTCTACGGCATGTCGCGTCGGGACAGCGCCCGGCGAGCGGACGAGCTCATCGACTCCCTCGATCTCACGTCCTTCGCGACCCGCAGTGTGCAGCAGCTCAGCGGCGGACAGAAGCGCCGACTCGACATCGCGCTCGGACTCATGCACGCGCCGCCGCTGATCTTCCTCGACGAGCCCTCCACCGGGCTCGACCCGCAGAGCCGGGCGAACCTGTGGGAGCACATCCTGGATCTGCGCACGCAGCACGGCACGACCGTCTTCCTCACCACGCACTATCTGGAAGAGGCCGACCGCTACGCCGAGCGGGTGATGGTGATGGACAAGGGCCGGATCATCGCCGACGACGACGCCGCCTCACTCAAGGCGACCCTTGCCGGTGACGTGCTCACCTTCGGGTTCGCGGATGCCGCCGAAGCGGCGAGCGCCCGCGTCGTGGTCGCCCGTCTCAGCGGCGCCGAGGTCGCCGTCGATGACGCCTCGGTCTCGGTCGCGGTGCAGGACGGCGATCGACTGCTGCCCGTGATCGTGCGCGAGCTCGACGCCGCGGGCATCCTCGTTCGTCGTGCCACGGGTGTTCCGCCCACGCTCGACGACGTCTTCCTCGCCCTCACCGGGCGCACGTTGCGCGAAGCCGGAGAAGGCGCGGATGCCACGGGCGAAGCATCCGCTCCCGGCGCCCCCGAGAACAGCCCCGCCTCCGAGAACAGCACGACAGGAGTCCTCTCATGACCGTCAATGACACCCTCGTGCGCCCGAACCTCGCGCGCGACACCCGGAACGTGCTGACGCGCGAACTCAAGCCCGTGCTCCGCGACCCGTTCACGCTGATCTTCAGCCTGCTGCAGCCGCTCATCTTCCTCGGACTGTTCGCGCCCCTGCTGATCGGCGACTCCGGACAGCCGGCCGGTGAGACGCTGGCGTGGTTCGTGCCGGGCGTGCTGGTGATGATCGTGCTGTTCGGCACCGGGTCGACCGGGTCGAACCTGCAGTACGAGATGATGACCGGATCGCACGAGCGCACTCTGGTCGCCCCGCTCGCCCGGTCCTCGCTACTGGTCGGACGCGCCCTCAAGGAGATCGCACCGATCGTCGTGCAGGCTCTGGTGATCGTGCTGATCGCCTGGCCGTTCGGATTCGCGGCCGACATCCCCGGTCTGCTCATCGGCCTGGCACTGCTTGCCATGTTCGGAGTGGGTCTCGGCTCGCTGTCGTACTCGCTGGCTCTCGCGACGAAGGATCGGGAGTGGCTGTTCTGGGGTGTGCAGCAGTCGCTGATCTTCCCGCTGCTGATCCTCTCCGGCATGCTGCTGCCCCTGGACGCGGCACCCGACTGGATGCGGGTCGTCGCCTCGGTCAACCCGGTCAACTGGGTCGTCCAGGCCGAGCGTGCCCTGTTCGCGGGAGACCTCGGCGATGTCACCGTGTTGTGGGGCTGGGTCTCGGCGCTCGCCGTCGCGGTCGTCGGACTGATCGTCGGAGTGCGCGCGATCCGTCGCAGCAACTGACCGCGCCCGATGGTGCGCCGCTGCGGGCATGCCGAAACCCAGACGCAGTGGCGCATCATCCGCGCGTCGTGGCGCGACACCCCGACGGTGGAACGAAGCGTCTGGGTTTCGGCAGCGCCGAGGAGCGCGCTCGCTCAGCGCCGGAGGGAGTCGTCGAACGGGTTCGGCTCCAACGTGTAGTCGGTCGACGCGTCCGCCCAGGTTCCCCCGTCGACGGGCAGTCGGCGTCCGCGCACCGCGGCCAGCGCTCGGGTCGCCGGCGCGCCCATGGCCAGCGCCACCGTCCCTCGTATCGTGCGATCCTCCGCGCCGAGCACACTCGCCCGATGCCAGGCCTCGTGCAGTGATCCGCCGCGGGCCGACGGCACCCGCCGCGCCGGCAGTGCCCCGGAACGCCGCAGCGCCACGAGCTGCTCGACCCGTTCCCACCACGTCGACTCGCCATCGGGGTGGAAGTAGTTGTCGCGCAGCCAGTCAGGGTGCGGATGCCGGAAGCGCCCCGCCACGACCTCGCTGCGACCGCCGAGCAGCCCGCTTCCCACGAACACCGTGTTCAGCAGGTTCTTGCTCACCCCGAACGCGTCGAGGGCGATCACGGGCACACCGAGAGCCGCGGCCTCGATCGCGGCGGTGGAGCTCACCGTGACGAGGCCCGCGGCCGTCTCGAGCGCGGTGCTCATCGAGTCGTAGGAGAAGACGAGGTTCGGCGGCAGGCGCGACGGCAGCAGCCCCGCATACGGTTCGCGCTCGAGGTGGGTCTCCGACTCCCCCGGCCGCGAACGCAGCTTCACCACCACACGGCGACCCGGCTCGGCCTCGGCCGCCCGCACGAGCATGGCCGCGATCTCGGCCCGCTGGTCTTTCGCGAGCGGAACGAGGGCCTGCGCGGCGAAGACGACGTCGGTCGCCGGTGGCTTGACCGGGGCAGGCCGCGGAGGGCGCTCG
>NZ_DFQP01000001.1:227-19987 GCF_002377845.1 Microbacterium sp. UBA3486 | reverse complement strand
TGCACGATGCCGTTGGCGTCGATGTCGAAGGTGACCTCGATCTGCGGGATGCCACGGGGCGCCGGTGCGATACCCGTCAGCTCGAACGTGCCGAGCGGCTTGTTGTCGCGCGTGAAGTCACGCTCGCCCTGGAAGACCTGGATCGCGACGGACGGCTGGTTGTCGTCTGCCGTGGTGAAGGTCTCGCTGCGCTTGGTCGGGATGGCCGTGTTGCGCTCGATGAGCTTGGTCATCATGCCGCCCTTGGTCTCGATGCCGAGGCTCAGCGGGGTGACATCGATGAGGAGAACGTCCTTGCGCTCACCCTTGAGGACACCGGCCTGGAGAGCCGCGCCGACGGCGACGACCTCGTCCGGGTTGACGCCCTTGTTCGCGTCCTTGCCGGTCTCGCGCTTGACGAGCTCGGCGACCGCAGGCATACGCGTCGATCCACCCACGAGCACGATGTGGTCGATCTCGGACACCTTGATGCCGGCTTCGCGGATGACGTCCTCGAACGGCTTCTTGGTGCGGTCGAGCAGGTCCTTCGTGAGGTCCTCGAACTTCGCGCGGGTGATGGTCTCGGACAGCGACACCGGGCCGGAGTCGGTCAGCGACAGGTACGGCAGGTTGATGCTGGTCGACGTGGAGGAGGAGAGTTCCTTCTTCGCCTGCTCCGCGGCCTCCTTGAGGCGCTGCAGGGCGATCTTGTCACCCGAGACGTCGACGCCCGTGGTCTCCTTGAACTGCTTGATCAGGTAGTCGACGAGACGCTGGTCCCAGTCGTCTCCACCGAGGCGGTTGTCGCCGGCGGTGGCGCGCACCTGGATCGTGGAGAAGTCGTCGTCCTTGCCCACTTCGAGCAGCGAGACGTCGAAGGTTCCGCCACCCAGGTCGAAGACCAGGATGAGCTCGTCTTCCTTGCCCTTGTCGAGGCCGTAGGCCAGCGCGGCCGCGGTCGGCTCGTTGATGATGCGCTTGACGTCCAGGCCGGCGATGCGGCCGGCGTCCTTGGTCGCCTGGCGCTGCGAGTCGTTGAAGTAGGCCGGCACGGTGATGACGGCTTCGGTGACTTCTTCGCCCAGGTAGTCCTCGGCGGTCTTCTTCATCTTGCGCAGGACTTCGGCCGAGATTTGCGGCGGAGCCAGTTTCTTGTCGCGCACGCCGACCCATGCATCGCCGTTGTCGGCTTTGCTGATGGTGTAAGGCATCAGCGAGATGTCCTTCTGGACTTCTTTCTCGTCGAATTTACGGCCGATCAGGCGCTTGACCGCAAACAGGGTGTTCTTCGGGTTGGTGACCGCCTGGCGCTTGGCAGGGGCGCCGACGAGGATCTCGCCGTCTTCCTGGTANNGTCGGCTCGTTGATGATGCGCAGGACGTTGAGGCCCGAGATCTCGCCGGCCTCCTTGGTGGCCTGACGCTCGGCGTCGTTGAAGTACGCGGGGACGGTGATGACCGCGTCGGTCACCGTGTCGCCCAGGTACGCCTCGGCGTCGCGCTTGAGCTTCATGAGGATGCGCGCGGAGATCTCCTGCGGCGTCCACTTCTTGCCGTCGACGTCGAAGCTCCAGTCGGTGCCCATGTGGCGCTTGACGGAAGCGATCGTCCGGTCGACGTTGGTGACGGCCTGGCGCTTCGCGGTCTCACCGACGAGCACCTCCCCGTCCTTGGTGAAGGCCACGACCGAGGGGGTCGTGCGGAAGCCCTCGGCGTTGGCGATGACCTTGGGCTCGCCACCCTCGAGGACGCTGACGACGGAGTTGGTGGTTCCGAGGTCGATACCGACAGCACGTGCCATGTGTTCTCTCCTTTGTTGGAAGTTCGTTGTGGTTCGGAAATCTGCGGCGATCAGGAAACCTGAGTCGCGATGACTCAAGTGTAACGAGAGGTCGCTCGAGTGTCAAATGAACTTGATATGAACGGGCTCAAGTTTGCGATTCCCCCACCTGGAAGCAGCGCGGCCACTCAGACCGGTCGCTCGGCACCGTCCCACACGGGCAGCGGCACCGTCACTCAGAACGGCGGAACCCCATGATCCTCGGCGAAGGTGACGGTGTTCTGCGGCGGCGGCCGATCGATGTAGACCTTGCCGGTCGGGCTGGTCCAGGCGTAGATCCCGCCGCCGAGGGGCTCGACCGCCCATGGCGAATGATGCTTGAGCACGTGATGACGTCGGCACAGGTGACCGAGATTCGTTTCGGCGGTGGCTCCCCCGAGCGCGGCATCCCGATGGTGATCGATGTCGCAGTCGACGGCCGCGTACCCGCAGGTGGGAAAACGACAGCGCTGATCCCTGGCGCTCAGATGCCGTTTCAGGTCGGAACTCGGACGATAACGGTCGACCGCGAGGACTGCTCCGGTGACGGGGTGGGTGAGGATCCGATCCCACCCGGATGCCGCGCCAGCCAACCTGCGGGCGGTCGGCGCGTCGATCGGGGTCCGGCCGTTCAGCTCGGCCGGGGTCGCGCCGCTTCCCATCAGGGTCGTGACGGGAACGGTGATCGACACCGATCCGCGGATCGCCGCGAGGAGCCCCTCGGGCGCGTCATGTCCTGCCGGTGCGCCGGACAGGAGCAGATCGAGGGCCAGGTCGGTGCGGATCTGCGGGATGGCGCGAGGCTCCGACTCCGCATCAGCGGTCGCAACCCCCTCCGCGACCGGCCGCTCCTGCGTGGCCTTGGCCATCTGCGTCAGGCGGTCGAAGGCACCGTGGACGAGCACAGACGGACCGATCAGGCCGAGTTTCGTCATCCCGTCTCCGACGTCTTTCACCCACACAGACTTCTTCTCCCGCGCGTCGAGATGCCGCTCGTCGATCGATCGCGCCTGAAACCGCTCGGCCACACGCCGAGCCATCCGGACGACACGGCCAGGAGACTCGCTCTCCGCGAAGGCGATCATCTGCGTCGCGTACGCGTCGCGGCTCGCCGCCTCGTCGAGGTGCTCGCCTGCTTCACACACGACCCTGGCATGCGCCGCGCTGATGCGGCCGGCGCCCTGGGCCTCCCAGACCAGCGGGAAGCGCTCCACGACCCACGCCGCATCCGCCATGCGGCGCTGCACCGTGCGGTCGCTCACGCGCAGGGCCGTGGCGAACTCCGCGGCCACGGTGCGCGCCGTCATCTCCCCATGATCGGGATGCTCCGCCTGCGCGGCGACCTCGAGCGCGAGCCGGGACCCCAGAGCGAGGATGCCGTCACGGGCGGCCTGAAGGCTGCTGATCGAGCGCTCGACCTCGACGAGCATCTCGGTGAGCGCGGCGAGCGCCCCCACCTGCTCGAGAGTCGCATCCGCCAGTGCCGTCATGCCTTCAGTGAACCAGGAACCACCGACATTCAAAGGCCCAGATCAGCGGCTGAAAACGATATATCGGAATGCGGTCTGGAGCCAGAAAATGCGGCGTCAGGAGTGACCGCATCCGCCCTCCCCCGAGGCGATACTTGACCCTGACACAGTGGCAGACGGGAGAACTGAGACATGTTGTCCATCGGAGCGTTCGCGCAGGTCGGCCAGGTGACCCATCGGATGCTCCGGCATTGGGACACCGCCGGCCTGCTCGTGCCCGCCCACGTGGACGAGTTCAGCGGCTACCGCTCCTACGATCCCTCGCAGCTGGAACGGCTGCATCGGATCGTCGCCCTGCGCCAGCTGGGTTTCGGGCTCGACGACATCTCGACGATCCTCGAACGGGGTGTCGATGCCGAGCGCATCGCCGCCCTGCTGCGGATCCGTCGCGCAGAGGTCGAGCAGGAGCATCGGATCGCCGCGGAGAGACTCGTCGACGTGGAGAGGCGCCTCCACCTCATCGAAAGAGAGAATCACATGTCTCAGATCGAGATCGTCGACAAGCCCCTCCCCGCCGTCCGCCTCGCGGCCATCCGCACGATCGTCGCCGATCAGCCGGCGGTCGCGGGGGTGGTCGGACCCGCGTTCGACGCGGTGGCGGAGATCATCGGAGACCAGCACTCCCTGTCCACCCCGATCGCCGAGTACGAGACGCTCGACGACGGCCTGCAGGTCATCGCCGGATACGCCTACACCGGCCCCGCACAGGATGGGTTCGAGATCATCGAGCTCCCGGCGGCGGCGGGCGCCGTGTGCGGCATCCACCTCGGCTCGATGGATCGCATCGCCGAGAGCTGGCAGGCGATCCACACCGAGATCTTCGCCCGCGGTCTGGTCCACGACGGCCCCTGCCGCGAGCTGTACGTGCGCGCCGTCTCGGAAGACCAGTCCGACTGGGTCACCGAACTGCAGCAGCCCGTGCGGCGCGGGTAGGTCGGGCCGGAGGGCACCGACCCGGTCAGCCGAACAGTGGCAGGATGAAAGTAAGGCGCGCCTTACCGGCCGCCCGGCGGCGTCGCCTCGGCAGACGCCGAGCGATGGATCCGCCCCTTTCTCGGAAGGACCACGCGGATGACATCACTCACACCGAGAGCGGACGAGCCCGCCGACTACGACGTGCTCGTCGTGGGTGGCGGACCCGCCGGCCTCTCCGCTGCGCTCAACCTCGGCCGCGCCCTCGCGCGCGTGCTCGTGATCGACGCCGATCGTCCCCGCAACGCGGCCACGCTGCGATCGCACGGATTCCTGACCCGCGACGGCATCCCGCCTCAAGAACTGCGTCGCCTCGCCAGGGCAGAGCTCGCGGCCTACCCGAACGTCGAGGTGAGATCACGGACCCGCGTCGCCGCTCTCCGCCCCGCGGCCGGCGGGTTCGCGGCGGACATCGGACGGCGCGGGACCGAGGCGACCGTGACCGCCCGCACGACGCTGCTGGCCACCGGTCTGCGCGAGACGCTCCCGGATGTCCCGAACCTGCGCGGCTACTACGGCATGAGTCTGTTCAGCTGCGCCGCCTGCGATGCGTGGGAGCTGCAGGGACGCCGACTCGCCCTCATCGGCGAGACCGCGGACCTCGCGGATCGCGCGCGACTCATCGGCCGTTGGACGGAGAGCCTCGCCGTCTTCACCCACGGCGCAGACTCCGTGACACCGGACGAGGAGGCTGCCCTCGCAGCCGTCGGGATCTCCGTGCACCGGGCTCCCATCGCCGAGCTCGTGGGCGACCGAGGTCACCTCGAAGCCATCCGCCTCGCCGACGGCACCGCGGTCGGCGTCGACGGCGGTTTCGTGCGCCCCGAGTGGGACACCACGCTGGCTTTCCTCGACGGGATCACCCCGGCGATGGACGATGCCGGGCACCTGCTCACCGACCGCTCCGGTCGCACCGACGTGCCGGGACTCTATGCCGCAGGAGATGCCGCGGCACCGGGTCCGCAGCAGCTCATCGTGGCGGCAGGGGCCGGCGCTCGGGTCGCCGCGGTGATCGTGCACGACTCGATCGGCATCGCCACCGCCCACTGAGCGGGAGTCGAGGACAGCACGGGAGTCGAGGACGGGCGCGGGGCGCGGGGCGCGCGGCGCGGGGCTAGGCTGGCCC
The DNA here is from genome assembly GCF_002377845.1 of Microbacterium sp. UBA3486. NCBI lineage: Bacteria > Bacillati > Actinomycetota > Actinomycetes > Micrococcales > Microbacteriaceae > Microbacterium > Microbacterium sp. UBA3486. Next base: position 14,563 of record NZ_DFQP01000001.1, on the reverse strand, counting down.
GCATGACGCGCACCTCCTCCATCCCCCTGCGCCTGGCCGCCACCGCGATCGCTGTTACGGGAGTGCTCTCGCTGAGCGGATGCCTGTACGCGCAGATCCCCGCGACATCGCCGTCCGACGCCACCTCGCCGAGCACGGAGACGGATGCACCCGTCGACGAGGCGCCCGGTTCGACCCTGACCTTCGCTGAAGGCCTCGATCTCGCCGACGACACCTACATCGAATGGGGCGACGGGCTCATGGCCGACGACGGGTGGAAGACGGTCTCACCCGACGACGGCAACGGCGGCTGGACCTACGGCACGGTCGACGGCACCTGCACAGCACGGTTCTGGCAGGGGTACACGACCGACGTGCCCGTGGTCGCCGGGGACGACAGCGCGTCATCCGATGCGATCCTCGGCGTGCTGCTGCAGACTCCGACCAGCGAGGTCACCGCGCTCGCGACCACCGGCGAGTTCAGCTATATGGCCGGTGGGAGCGGGGGCGTCGAGATGCGCCAGGTGGTGGGCGTGGACGGCAGCCGCACCTGGCTCATGGCCGCACGCGCATTCACTCAGACCGGAGTGGGCTTGTCGGTGATCGTGGACTGCACCGCCGCGGATGCGGAGGCGACGATGGCCGCGATCAACGAGGAGAACGCGGTCGTCGTCACTCCCTGAGCGCAGCGGCGGCGCGACCGCACGGACTCACTTGCCGCCCGGAGGGCCGATCAGCAACAGGATGACGTACAGCGCGACGATGCCGACGACCAGCAACAGCGCGAGCACCCATGGCCGCTGCAGGAACCAGCGCATCAGTCGGTCGTACCAGCGGCGATCCCGCGGGTCGTCCGTCGCATCGAGGCGCCAGTCGCCGGTGAGTCGACCGGTGCGATGCAGCCAGATCTCCATCGGGATCGTCGCGTAGGGGACGATGGCACTGGCCACGGCGAGCACGCCGACGCCGACGTGCCAACGCTGGTTCAATGCGACCAGGATCGCCGTCGCCGCGTACGACAGGAACACGAACCCGTGGATGCCACCGCCCACGGTCACCACGATCCCCGGAGCGCCGACGGCGCGGGCGATGATCGCGGCGATCAGGATCGTCCAGGTGATCGCCTCCGCGATCGCGAGAACTCGGAACAGACGGTCGGGTGTGCGGAACACGGTACTCCTCGGGTGGGGTCCCTCCACCGTATCCGCCGGACATCTCGTTCGAATCAATCGAACGGTTGACCCCGCCGGCAGTGGAATAGCTCACCGCCTCGCGATGTTGCCGAAGGCATGGTGACAGTGGATGCGGACGCGCTCTCGAATGTGCTCGGCGCCGTCGACCTCCGCGTCGGCATCGGCCGGCGCACCTCTCTCGCTGCGGGAGCGCTGCTGCCGATCCCTGCCGGTGCCATCACGCTGGTCTACGTCGTGGAGGGCGGAGTCCTGGGGCACCCTCCGCTCGGCGACGGCTGCCGACTCGACGTCGACCCGGACTCCAAGACGCGCCCCTCCACCCCGGAGAACCGGCATGACGTGCTGGTCGCGGGCGACGCCTTCCTGACCATCGGCCGCTCAGCGTTCGTCCTCGAGGCCGCGAGCACCACGAGCCTCATGATCGCCGATATCGAACTCGCGGATGCGGCGTCGCCGCTGCCCGCACTGCTGCCGCCCTTCCTCACCGTCACCGGGTTCGACACCGTGGAGCCGGCCGCCGCGGCCCTCGCCCTGAACATGGGCGTGATCGACCACACACTGAAGCCCGCCCGCCAGGGCGATCCCATCATCTGCCGCATGATGGCAACGACGGTGCTGCTGTCGGTCATCCGCGCCTGGGCTGCGAACGGCTGCGCCCCCTCGGGCTGGCCGTCGCTGTCGAACGACCCCTTCCTCGACCGGGTCGTCGACGCCATCCGCGAGGAGCCCGGCCGCGACTGGACGGTCGAGCGCCTCGCCGGCATCGGAGCCATGTCGCGCTCCACGTTCGCCGAGCGGTTCCGCAGCGCCGTCGGTCGCTCGCCCGCCGACTACGTGACCGAAGTTCGCGTCGACGCGGCCAAGCGGATGCTCGACGCCGGACGGAGCGTCTCGGATGTCTCCCGCGAACTCGGCTACGCCTCGGATGAAGGGTTCAGTCGGGCGTTCCGACGCCGCACCGGACAGACCCCCTCCGCCTGGCGGCTCGCGAACCGCACTCCTGTCCCCGCCTGAAAGATCCCCGGCTGAAAGATCCCGAACCCTCTCAGCCCCTGCTGCTGACGCGGTTCGAGGCGCCGAAGAGCACCGCGCCCGCGAGCAGCGAGATGGCGCCGATCACGTAGACCAGTTCGACGTTCAGCGTGTCGACGAGCAGTCCGCCGATGCCGGCCGCGAGCGTGATCGCCCCCTGGAAGCCCACCACGACGAGGCTGCCGCCGGCTTCGAGCCGATCGGGCATGCGGTGCCCGACCCAGGTGTTGGCGACGATCAGCCAGGACGAGAAGAAGAAGCCCCACACCAGCACGACGATGCCGACGCCGATGACCGACCCCGAGAACAGGATCATCGAGATGACGGACACCGCGATCACCAGCGGCGCGAACACCGCGAAGAAGGCGAACGTGCGGTCGATGACGAGGCCGATCGTGATGTTGCCGAGCAGGCCGCCGACGCCGAACAGCGCGAGCAGCACGACGATGGTCGAGGCGTCGACCTCCGGGATGCGCTCCAGCGCGAGACGCACGTATGTGTAGGCGAGGAAGTGCCCGAGCACGACGAGCACGTGCCCGACCATGCCGAGACCGATGCCGGGACGGCGCAGGGTGTCGACGAGCAGACGCAGGCTCGATGCCCGTTCCGCCGGCACCGACGGCAGCGCGAACCGCAGGACGACCGCGAGCACGACCATCAGCACACCCGCGATGGCGAAGACCATCCGCCAGTCGACGAGCTCGCTCAGCATGACGCCCAGCGGCACACCGGCCACGGTCGCCAGCGAGACGCCGGCCGAGGTGAACATCACACCGCGGCCGAGGTTCGCCGGTCCCGCGAGACGTGCGGCGACCGTGATCGACATCGCCCAGAACGCGCTGATCGCCGCCCCGAGCAGGAAGCGCGCCAGCAACACGATGATCAGATTCGGCGAAATCGCCACGATGAGGTTCGACACCGCGGCGGCGAGCGCCATCCACACCAGCAGCGACCGGCGGTCGAGGCGCGGGAAGATGAGTCCGACAGTCGGCGCGACCACGAGTCCGACCAGCGCGGTCACGGTCACGGTCTGTCCGGCTTGACCCGGGGTGACCCCGAGCCCGTCGGCCATCTCGGTGAGCACGCCGTTGGGCAGGAACTCGGCCGTGACCAGCAGGAAGCCCATCAGCATCAGCACGATGAGCCCGCCGTAGCGGATACGGGACGCTGCGGAGGACGGCAGGGTGGGAACGGGGGCGGTCGTGGTCATGGTTCCACGTTCGCAGGATCGGGACGGCGTCGCCCGACCGGTCGTCCGCGGCACCCGACCATTCGTCCGGGCGCGTCGGGCCGAACCCTCGACGGAACTACCGACGGGGCGAACGTCCGCGGGTCTGGACAAGCCCGCCGCGAACGCCCTAGGCTCGACGACGCACCGGGACGAGCCCGGGAAGCCCGAGCGGAAGGAGCCGAGGACATGAACACCGTCTTTGTCGCGCTCTCCGCCGACCATCTTCCCTTCGAGGCCGCCCGCTCCTGATCGTGGTGTGGCCTCCTGCTCCCGGAGCCACATCGTGTCTGATCTCTTCGCTTCCTCGGAAGCCGCGTCCTTCGACGCATCCCCGCTCGATTCCACCGCGTTCGATCCCACCGCCTTCGATTCCACCGCCTTCGATTCCCTCGAAACCGAGCTCTCCTTCGCCGACGTCGATCCTGGCGAGGGCCAGCGCTGGTCCACCTGGCCAGCGATCACCCCGTCCGAGCGCGGCCCCGAGCCGTGGCCGGAGTGGGTCGTGACCTCGGCGGGGGCACTCGACACCGAGCGCGGCATCCTCAAGACCTGCAAGGAGGCCGACGTGTTCCTGCTCGAACGCGCGGTGCCGGGCGATCCCACGCAGCACACGCTGCTCGCGGCGAAGCGCTACCGCAGCGCAGAACACCGCAGCTTCCACCGGTCATCCGTCTACACCGAGGGTCGCGGCACCCGGAACACGCGCGATACGCGGGCCCTCGCCAAGAAGTCCGACCACGGTCGCGAGGTGGCCGCCGCACAGTGGTCGTTCGCCGAGTTCGAGGCGCTGTGCCGGATGTGGGAGCTCGGTGCCCCGGTGCCGTATCCCGTGCAGGTGAACGGCACCGAGGTACTGATGGAGTTCCTCGGCGACGCCGACGGGACCGCCGCGCCCCGCCTGGCCCAGGCCCGCGGAGACCGCGCCGAGCTGCAGGGCTACTACGCGCAGGTCGTCGACCTGATGCGGATCTTCGCGGCAGCCGGATTCGCCCACGGCGACCTCTCGGCCTACAACCTGCTCGTGCACGAGGGACGGGTGCGAGTGATCGATCTGCCGCAGATCGTCGACATCATCGCGAACCCGCAGGGGCTCGACCTGCTGCACCGCGACTGCGTGAACATCTGCGACTGGTTCACCCGCCGCCGCGTCGACTGCGACGCCGAGGAGCTCTTCGCCGAACTGCTCGCCGCCTCGTTCGCGTGAGGTGTCGCCTCCGGGAGGTGTCGGTCGCATCCGGGAGGTTCCGGTCGCAGTTGTTGCCGCCTGGCGGCGTGCGGCGCGGCACGAACTGCGACCGGAGCCGGCCCGCGGGTCGGAGGGGCGGGACGGATGCGAGCGGCAGAAGCTGCGACGTCAGGCGGCGAGGCGGGCGGCCAGCAGCGTCACGAGCTCGTATACGACGTGGCTCGCGGCGATGCCGGTCATCTGCGCATGGTCATAGGCGGGCGAGACCTCGACCACGTCCGCCCCGACGATGTTCTGCGATTTCAGGGCGCGCAGGATCCGCAGCAGCTCGCGACTGGTGAGCCCACCGGCCTCGGGGGTGCCGGTACCGGGTGCGTGAGCGGGATCGAGCACGTCGATGTCGATCGACACGTACAGCGGCTTGTCGCCGATGCGCTGCAGGATGCGGGCGATGCCGGCCTCGACCCCGTGCTCCTCGATGTACTCGCTCGACACGATCGAGAAGCCCAGGCGCTCGTCGTCCTCGAGGTCCTGCTTCGAGTACAGGGGGCCGCGGGTACCCACGTGGCAGCTCGCGGTGAGGTCGATCAGACCCTCCTCGCTCGCCCGACGGAAGGGGGTGCCATGCGTGATGGGAGCCCCGAAGTAGGTGTCCCACGTATCGAGGTGGGCGTCGAAATGCAGGACCGCGACCGGACCGTGCTTCGCGGCGACCGCCCTCAACAGCGGCAGCGCCACCGTGTGATCGCCGCCGATCGTGACGATGCGCTGCACCTGCTCGCCGAGGGCCAGCGCCGCACGCTCGACCTCGGTCACGGCCTCGGTCAGATCGAACGGGTTGACCGGGATGTCACCGGCATCCACGACCTGCGCGATGGCGAACGGCGACACATCCTGCGCGGGGTTGTACGGCCGCAGCAGGCGCGACGACTCGCGCACGTGCGAAGGACCGAACCGCGTGCCCGGCCGGTAGCTGACGCCGGAGTCGAAGGGGATGCCGACGACCGCGATGTCGGCACGGGGCACGTCTTCGATGCGCGGCAGTCGCGCGAAGGTCGCGATGCCGGAGTAGCGGGGGTTCACGGACGCGTCGATGGGGCCCACGTTCTCGGTCATTGCTCGTTCCTGTTCGTCGGGGTGATCTGGAGGGTCAGTGGGGCTCAGAGGGCATGCTGCGGGATGTGCACCAGCTGCACGCCCCCGGCGGTGATCGCGGCGCGGATGCTCGACGCGATGTCGTCGCGCCGTTCCACGCGGCGGCCGGTCGCTCCGAAGGCCGTCGCGAGCGCCGCCCAGTCGGGCTGCACCAGGTCGACGCCGATCGGGGCCATGCCGCGATCGACCTCGTTCTGCCGAATCTCGGCATACCCGCCGTTGTCGACGCACACGACCGTGACATCGAGGCGCTGCTCGACCGCGGTGACCAGCTCGTTCACGCAGAACATCAGGGCGCCGTCGCCGATCACGGTCACGACCGGGTGCTCGGTCTGCGCGACCCGTGCGCCGATCGCCGCGGGCAGGCCGTAGCCGAGGGTCGCGTAGGTGGGGGTGTAGAGCAGGGAGTGGGGATGGGCCGCCCGCAGCACGCTGCCCAGCGCCATGTAGACGATCTGGGACGAGTCGCCCGCGACGATCGCATCGTCTGGCAGGGCGTCGGCGATGATCTCGGCGAGGGCGACCGTCTCGGGTGCGGTCTCCCGCATCTCGAAGTCGATCGCCGCACGTTCGACCGTGAGGTCGCGCGGCGCGCGGGTCTCGGCGGAGAGGGACGGCAGCAGCGCCTCCAGGACGGCGGCCGCATCGCCCGTGATCCCGACGGTCGCGGCGAGGTTCTTGTCGCGCTGCGCCGGCGAGATGTCGACGCGGATCACGGTTCCACGGGCTTCGAGTCGCGGCGCCCACAGCTCGGCCTCGCCGAGCTTCGAGCCGACCACGAGCAGCACGTCGGCGTCTTCCGCGACCGCACGGGCCGCGGCGAGACGCAGGTTCGAACCGAGCGAGAGCGCGTGCCGTTCATCGACCACACCCTTGCCGTTCAGCGTGGTCAGCACCGGGGCACCGAGTCGCTCGGCAAGGGTCGTGACCTCGTGCGCGGCATCCACCGCTCCCCCACCGGCGACGATCACCGGGGTCTTCGCGTCGGCGAGCAGACGGGCCGCCTCGGCGAGCGCGGTCGGCTCCCCGGAGACCCGGGTCGGCACCGGGCGCGGTCGCCGTGCCTCGGCGGAGACGTCGGCCGGAGCCTCCAGCACGTCGAGCGGGATCTCGATGTGCACAGGACGGGGACGACCTGTGCGGAACAGTGCGAACGCATCATGGACGGCCTCGACCGCCTCGGGGGCGCTCGTCACGCGACGAGACCACTCGGCGATCGCGCCGACCATGGCCGTGGCGTCCTTCGTCTCGTGCAGGGTGCCCACGTCGGCGAACTCCGCCCCGAGGGGCACCCCCGGTGAGAGGACGATGAGCGGCCGTGATTCGCAGAACGCCGTGCCGATCGCACTCATGGCGTTCTGCAGGCCGGGGCCCGAGGTCGTGATGACGACGCCGGGGAGGCCGGTCTGCTGCGCCCAACCGTCGGCCCCGTAGCCGGAGCCCTGCTCGTGGCGGTTCGTGACCGCGCGGATGCCGAGGTCGGCGAGCGGCCGGTAGAGCTCGAGGTTGTGGGTGCCGGGGATGCCGAAGATCGCGGTCACGCCGTAGGCGCGGATCGTCTCCAGCACGGCTCGTCCTGCGGTGTCGGCGTACTGCTCCGCCGTCGTGGTGTCGGTGCTCATCGTGTCATCCTCACACCTGGTGACGGCGCGTGCCGTCGACCCAGGTCTCGCGCACCGTGATCGCCGAGATCTCCTCGGCCGGCACGACCAGCGGGTCGCCGGAGAGCACCACGAAATCGGCGTACTTGCCGATTTCGAGCGAACCCAGGTCGTCTTCGCGCCCGATCGATACGGCACCCTCGATCGTGTGTGCGCGCAGGGCCGCGAGCGCGGAAACCCGCAGGTCGTCCGGCCCGAGCTTGTGTCCGCGGCGGGTGACGCGGGTGACGGCGGTCTGGATGGCTTCGAGCGGGATCGGCTCGGCGACCGGAGCATCCGACGAGATGGTGAACGGCACACCCGCCCGCTCGAACTCTCCCAGCGGGTTGAAGCGCTCGCCCGGGGTGCCGATGGCCTCTTCCACGCCCTCACCCCAGTTGAAGTAGTGCTGGGTCTGGTTGACCGGACGGATTCCGGAGACGGCCATCCGCTCGATCTGCTCGGGCGTGGGCAGGCCGCAGTGCTCGATGCGGTGGCGGGCGTCGGCATCCGGATGCTCGGCGAGCGCGGCCTCGATCGCCGACACGACCATCTCGATCGCGGTAGGCGACTGGGCGTGCGTGGCGGTCTGCAGCCCCGCGGCGTGCGCTCTGCTGATGAGCCCCGCGTACTCGGCGGGCTCGTGGTACAGCTGCCCGGTACGGCACGGGTCGCCGACGTAGCCATCGGGGAAGTACGCGGTCCACCCACCGAGGGTGCCGTCGGCGTAGAACTTGATGCCGGCGAAGCTCAGATGTGCGTTGCCGAACTGCCCGACGAGCCCCATCTCGAGCGCCTCGTCGAGCAGGTGCGAGAGCAGGTACATCGACACCCGCAGCTCCAGGCGCCCGGCCTCGGCGAGGCGCAGGTACATGTCGAACTCGCGGCGCGTGACCTGCGCGTCGCCGATCGAGGTGACCCCGCCGGCGAGGAACCGCTGGGTCGCGGCGTCCAGCTGGCGCAGGTGCTCCTCGGGCTCGTCGGCGAGGTGGAAGTTCGGACCGTGGTGGCCGATCTTCACGCCATGCACTCCGGTGAGGATGTTGCACGCGGCATCCGACAGCTCGCCGGTCAGCTCGCCCTCGGCATCGCGGAAGAACTCACCGCCGTCGGGGTTCGGGGTGTCGCGGTCGACGCCGTTGATCGTGAGGGTGTGCGAGTTCACGACCCCACCGTGGCCGGAGGCGTTCATGAGGTACACCTCGCGGTCGGCGGCGACCTCGTCGAGCTCGAAGCGGGTGGGATGCCGCTTCTCGGCGAGGTTGCGCTGCTCGTAGCCGTAGCCGCGCACCGGGCGCCCCGCGGGCAGGTCGGCAGCCGCGGCCTTCAGCAGGGCCACGATCTCGGGGATGCTGCCGGCCTTCTCGGGCCCGCAGTCGACCCAGCTCATCATCTGCCCGAACATGAGCGGATGCGCGTGGGCGTCGACGAAGCCGGGGACCACGACCCCGTCACCGAGGTCGATGCGCTCCGGAGAGAGCCCACCCCGCTCGGCCGCGGCCTCGCAGTCGGCGAGGGTGCCGATCGCGAGGATCCGCCCGCGATCGGTCAGCATCGCCGTGGCGGTGGTGGCCGCGGCATCCGCCGTGTGGATCGCGTGCGCGGTCAGCAGGACGGGTGCCGTCTGGGCCGAGCGGTCGAAGGGGGTGAGCTTTCTCATGGGGAACCTGTTCGCGGTCGTGGCGTGCGGGAGGGGACGTCGTCGGGGTCGGTGCGCCGTCAGGGCAGGCGGTTCGCCGTCGTGTCCGTGCGTGCGGTGAAGGACGCCGTCACGGGTGCCTCGTCGGAGTGCTGCGGCGCGAGCCGCGTGCAGATCCCGGCGATGAGCGCCATGCCGATGAACATCGCGATCACCGACCAGATGCTGCCGGTCCAGGCGATGAGCTGCGTCGCGAACCAGGGCGAGAAGCCAGCCCAGACAGCCGCGCCCACGCCGTACGACAGCGCGATCGAGGTGTAGCGGGCCTGCGGACGGAACATCTGCGAGAGCAGTGCGGCGATCGGCGCATAGGTCGCGCTCATCGCGATGCGCACCAGCGAGGCGAACAGGAAGATGAGCGGCTCGATGCGTCCGGGCAGGATCAGCAGGAACGGCACGAACGTGAGCACCGAGGTGATCAGGCCGATGTACATGACGTTCTTGCGGCCCCACTTGTCGCCCAGCCAGGCGACGGGGAGGGTAACGACGAACTCCACGAAGGAGGCGATCGTCATGGCGTCGAGGATGACCTGCTCACTGATCGCGACCGTGTCGCCGGTGGCGTAGGCCGTGGCGAAGGTGGTGGCCAGGTAGTAGCCGCCGGTCGAGATCGGCAGGATGCCGATGCCGAGCAGGATCGGACGCCAGTTGGTGCGCAGTGCGAAAGCCAGCGGCATCGACTGCTTGCGTCCCTCGACCTTCGCCTCGAAGACCGGCGTCTCCTCGACGCGGTAGCGCACCCAGAAGCCGACGCCGACCAGCACGATCGACAGCAGGAACGGGATGCGCCAGCCCCCGTTGATGATGAAGTCGTCGCCCATGCGGGTCATGATCGCGAAGATGCCCGAGGCGAGAAGGGCACCGGCCGGGTTGCCGAGCTGCGTGAAGCCGCCGTAGAAGGTCTTGGACTTCTCGGGGGCGTGCTCGACGCTCATGAGCACCGCGCCGCCCCACTCGCCGCCGACGGCGAGGCCCTGCACCGCACGGAGCAGGATGAGGAGGATCGGGGCGAGGATGCCGATGTTCTCGTACGTGGGCAGGCAGCCCACGAGCACCGTGGCCGCGCCCATCATCACCAGCGTGATCACGAGCGACGTGCGCCGGCCGAGCTTGTCGCCGATGTGCCCGAAGATGATGCCACCGAGCGGGCGGACGAGGAAGGCGACAGCGAAGGTCGCGAAGGCTGCTGCGGTCTCGGCCAGCCGGTCGCCGCTCGGGAAGAACAGCGGACCGAAGACGAGCGCCGCAGCGGTCGCGTAGACGTAGAAGTCGTACCACTCGATGGTGGTACCGACGAAGGCGGCGATGCCGGCGCGGCGCGCCCGGCTGTGGGTGCCGCTGGTGGGGGTAGTGGTCATGGGGGTGCCCGCTCCTTTGCGGAAGATGTCGGATAGCGAAGGATGCTACGGACGTGCAGCGCTGCCAGCAAGGGCAGAACTCCAGCGATAACGGGGATTCACTGGATATATGATCGCGCATCTGCACAATGCACGCCTTCCCGATGGCAAGCCTGCCTCCTACACTGAACTTGCGCACGACGAAGCGTGCGATCGCGGGAAACTGACGAAATGAGCGGAACCATGGATTTCGACGCCGAACTCATCCGTGCACTGCAGGAAGACGGCCGCGCCAGCATCCTCTCGCTCGCGCAACGGCTCGGGCAGTCCCGGGCCGCGGTCGCCGCCCGGCTGCGCACGATGCTCGCCGACCGCACCGTGCGGGTCGTGGCCGCCGTCGACCCGGTCTTCCTCGGCCAGCACGTGCTCGCCCACGTGTCGATCCGCACCGACGGCTCGGTCGAGCTCGTGGCCGAGCACCTGCGCGACATGAGCGAGACCGTGCTGGTGTCGGCGGTGGGCGGGGCGCACGATGTGGTCACCGAGGTGCGCGTGGGCTCGATGTCGGAGCTGCACGACCTGTTGGCCCTGATCCGCGCGATCGACGGCGTCCTCGACATCAGCACGATCATCTACTCGACCGTGATCAAGGGCTTCTTCGTCTCGGAGTACCACGGCGGGGTCACGCTCGACACGATCGACGAGGCGCTGATCGAGCAGCTGCAGGCCGATGGGCGCAAGAGCTTCCGCGCGCTGGGTGAGGAGGTGCGCCTCTCCCCCTCGGCAGTCGCGACGAGGGTGCAGCGGATGATCGACGCCGGGGTGATCAAGATCAGCGCGGTGGAGGCTCGCGGGCTCGCGCACCGGCAGCTGTCGATGGGCGTCGGCATGACGCTCGGCGACGACGACGAAGCCGTGATCGACGAGCTGCGACGCGGGCGCGGTGTGGATTTCGCCGCGCGCACCCTCGGCCGTTTCGACGCCGTGGCCACGCTCGTCGAGCCATCGGCCGGAGCCCTGTACGCCAGTCTGGAGCGTCTGCGCGCGCTGCCGGGAGTCACGCGCATCGAGGCCTGGCTGCACCTCGCCGTGCTCAAGGAGGACTACGCCCGCACCTTGCGCCCTCTCCGCACGGACTGAGTCGCATCCCCCACCGTCCCTCCGTTCCGGTCACAGTTGCTGCCGCCTCCGGCGCGTTCGCGCGGCGGGAGCTGCGACCGGAACGAGCGTGACCCCGGAATATTAGTACGGCGCGCCGTCACCGGGCGTTCACCGGGCACCGCCAGACTTCCCCCATGAGCGAACCCGAACCTCGCCACGACGTTCCCGAACCCGTGGCGACCGCGAACAGCGGCGCCGTGGCCGTCGTCGGCCTCGACCTGCGCGGCGAGACGCCGGCACCGAAGAAGCAGGTCTACTCCTGGGCGCTGTGGGATTGGGCGACGCAGCCCTTCAACACCGTCATCCTGACATTCATCTTCACGGCGCTGTACCTGACGACCGACGCATTCCTCCCCGCCGAGGTCGCCGCGCTCGACCCGAAGAGCCAGGCGCACGAGGCCGCCATCGCGGATCTCACCTCGGGCCTGGGACTCGGCTCCACCATCGCGGCCTTCGCGATCCTGCTCCTCGCCCCGGTGCTCGGTCAGCGGGCGGATGCCGCCGGACGACAGAAGCTCTGGCTCGGCATCGGCACGGGCGCGCTCATCCTGTGCATGTTCGGGCTCTGGTTCGTTGAACCCACCCCCACGCTCTTCTGGCTCGGCGTCGCGCTGATCTCGGCCGGCTCGGTGTTCGGCGAGATCGCGGCGGTCAACTCGAACGCCATGCTGATCGGCATCGCCAACCCCAAGACCGTGGGTCGCATCTCCGGGCTCGGCTGGGGTTTCGGCTACCTCGGCGGCATCATCGCCCTGGTCATCGTGATCGTCTTCTACATGATGGACTGGTTCGGCCTCCCCTCCGACGGCGGGCTGCCCTTCCGCATCATCGCCGTCGGCTGCGCGGTGTGGGCGATCGTGTTCAGCATCCCGATCTTCCTGAACGTGCCGGAGCCCTCCCTCGGTCGCCCGGAGCGCAAGGTCGGCTTCTTCGCCTCCTACGGCCTGCTGGTCAAGGACGTCATCGGCCTCTACCGCTCCCCCGAGACGCGGCCGACGTTCTGGTTCCTGCTCGCGAGTGCCGTGTTCCGCGATGGCTTGGGCGGCGTCTTCGCGTTCGGCGCCGTGATCGGGTCGACGGTCTTCCACTTCGCCTTCCTCGACATCGTGATCTTCGGGATCGCCGCCAACCTCATCGCGGGCATCTCCACGATCATCGCCGGACGCTTCGACGACCGGTTCGGCCCCAAGCGGATCATCCTGCTGTCGCTCGGCTCGATGGTGGTCGCCGGTCTCGGCGTGTTCTTCCTGCGCGACGGCGGGACCATCGTCTTCTGGATCGGCGGACTCATCCTCTGCGCCTTCGTCGGTCCCGCACAGGCCTCCGCCCGCTCCTTCCTCGCGAGGGTCACCCCGGCCGGACGCGAGGGTGAGATCTTCGGGCTGTACGCCACGACCGGTCGGGCTGCGAGCTGGATGGCCTCCGGCGCGTGGACGCTCCTGATCGTGCTCACCGCCCAGACGGCGTTCGGCATCCTGGGCATCGTGATCGTCCTGATCGCGGGCTTCCTGCTCCTGCTGCCGGTGAAGGCACCCCGCTGACGCCCGTGTCGCGTGGCGGGAGTAGCCTGACCGCGTGACCGTGTTCCTCGCCTTCCTCGCCAACGTCCTCGTCGCGGTGGCGAAGACCGTCGCCGCGATCATCACCTCGTCGGCGTCGATGGTCGCCGAGGCCGCGCACTCGTGGGCGGATGCCGGGAACGAGGTGTTCCTCCTCATCGCCGACCGCCGTGGGGCGAAGGCGAAGGATGCGCGGCATCCGCTCGGCTACGGGCGCAACGCTTTCGTATGGTCGTTGATCGCCGCGTTCGGGATCTTCACGGCCGGGTCGATCGTGTCGATCATGCACGGCATCCAGGAGCTCTCCGACACCGGTCCGGTGGAGAGCCCGATGGTGGCCTACATCGTGCTGGGGATCTCCTTCGTGCTCGAGGGTGCGTCGTTCACCCAGGCGATGGTGAAGTCCCGCCGACTCGCGAAGGAGCGCGGTTCGTCGACCTGGGACTTCGTGTTGGAGACGAGCGACACCACGCTGCGAGCCGTGTTCTTCGAGGATTCGGCGGCGCTCATCGGCCTGGTCCTGGCAGGAGGCGCCATCCTCCTGCACCAGATCACCGGCGTCGCCGCCTGGGATGCCATCGGCTCGATCCTGGTCGGTGTGCTCCTCGGCGTGGTGGCGATCATCCTGATCCGCCGGAACATCGCCTTCCTCGTGGGCGCGACGGCCGCACCCGAGCTGAGGGCGCGCGTCGGGAGGGCCCTGCTCGGCCTGCCCCAGATCGAGCGGGTGACCTACCTGCACATCGAATACGTGGGGCCGAACCGACTCTTTATCGTCGCCGAGGTCGACCTGGCCGGCGATGCGCGTGAGCACGATGTGGCGCGGCGACTGCGTGATCTGGAACAGCGGATCGAGGAGCACGAAGCCGTCGAGACCGCTGTGCTGTCGCTGTCGGTCGACGACGAGCCGTCGGCGGAGTTCGCTTCGGCTTAGACAGACCCCGCAGCGCAGGCCGAGCCCTGCGCTCAGCGCTGCCAGTTGTCGGCGAGCTTGTTCAGCAGTCGGGCGAGCTCGATGCGCTCGTCGTCGGTGAACGAGGTGAGCGCGGTCGTCAGCATCTCGCGACGCTCCCCCCGCATGCCGCGAGCGAGGCGTCGGCCCTCGTCGGTCAGTGCGATGCGCGTGCGACGTGCGTCGTCGGGGTCGGCCTCGCGGCGCACGAA
>NZ_DFQP01000001.1:0-202 GCF_002377845.1 Microbacterium sp. UBA3486 | reverse complement strand
CCCTGTTGCACCAGCCGTGAGGCTCGCGGCTGGTCAACCCCGATCGCGGCGCCGAGGTCACTCACGCTCAGCGGGGCGGATGCCGCGGCCAGCGCCTCCAGCATGCGCATGCGGGCCGGGCCGCCGAGCCGGCCGGAGGGGTCGGCCATCCACGGAGGCATCCCCGGGTGGCCGCGGTGATGCGCGAAGTGGTCGTGGGGAT
>NZ_DFQP01000063.1:0-14176 GCF_002377845.1 Microbacterium sp. UBA3486 | reverse complement strand
GGCCGCGGAGGTCACATCCGTGGTCGCGGAGGTCGAGGCATCGGTCGTCGCCGCGGCCTGAGCCGCCGACGTGGCATCAGCCGTCGCTGCCGCCGAGGCGGCGGAGGTGGCATCCGCGAGGGCAGCGGCTTCCGCAGCTGCCTGAGCCGACGGGTCACCGTCTGCCGTCGCGTCAGCCGAGGCGGACGCCGAGGCTGCCGCGTTCGTGTTGACGTCGCCCGGATCGCCCGCCGTCACCTCGGTGGTGTCCGATCCGGTGACCGCACCCGCGGTCGCCGTGAGCGTGTAGCCCGTTCCCGGCGTGGTGCCGGCCGGAACCGGATAACTCGCCGTGAAGGCACCGGAGGCATCCGTGGTCGCGGTCACCGGACCGCCGACGTCGGCGCCGCCGCCCGGAGCCGTCAGCTGCAACGACACCGAGGAGCTCACCGGCCACCCGGAACCGGTGACGGCCAGGTTCGTGCCCGCGGGGACCTGCGCCGCCGCATCCACCACGACCGGAGCCGCTGTGACCTCTGTCGTGTCGGTCGCCGTCTGCGAACCCACCGAAGCCGTAACCGTGTAGCCGGTCCCTGCGGGTGTGCCGGCCGGAACCGGGTAGTCGAGTGCGAAGCCGCCGAGAGCACCGGTCGTGGCGGTTCGAGGCGTGCCGATGGCCGCACCGCCGGGAGCGGTCAGCTGCACCGACACCTCGGTGTCGGCCGGCCAGTTCGTCCCGGTGACAGGCAGATCGCTGCCGGCCTGCACGGTCGCCGCCGCGTCGATCGCGGCCGCCGCCGTCACCTCGGTGGTGTCGGTCGCGGTCTGGGTGCCGACGGTCGCCGTCACGGTGTAGCCCGCTCCGGGGGTCGCAGAGGCCGGCACCGGGTAGTCGAGCGTGAAGCCGCCCGTGCCGTCGGTGGTCACCGTCTCCGGACCGCCGACGTTCGCACCACCGCCGGGAGCGGTCAGCTGCACCGACACCTGCGTGTTCGCCGGCCAATTCGTCCCCGTGACCGGAAGCGACGTTCCTGCCTGAACCGTCGCCGCTGCGTCGACGGCCGCCGCGGCCGTGACCTCGGTCGTGTCGGTCGCGGTCTGGGTGCCGACGGTCGCCGTCACGGTGTAGCCCGCTCCGGGAGTCGCAGAGGCCGGCACCGGATAGTCCAGCGTGAAGCCGCCGGACACATCCGTCGTTACCGTCTCCGGACCGCCGACGTTCCCGCCGCCGGGAGCCGTCAACTGCACCGACACCTGCGTGTTCGCCGGCCAGTTCGCTCCGGTGACCGGAAGCGACGTCCCTGCCTGCACGGTCGCCGCCGCGTCGACGGTCGCCGCCGCCGTCACCTCGGTGGTGTCGATCGCGGTGACCGCTCCTGCCGTCCCGGTCACGGTGTACGCCGCGCCCGGCGCCGCAGACGCGGGAACCGGGTAGTCGAGTGTGAACTCACCGGAGGCGTTGGTGGTCGCCGTCTCCGGACCGCCGATGTCCGCGCCACCGCCGGGAGCGGTCAGCTGCACCGACACCTGCGTGTTCGCCGGCCAATTCGTCCCGGTCACCGGCAGGCTCGTGCCCGCCTGGACGGTCGCGGCTGCGTCGATCAACGCGACCGGCGCAGCCGTCACCTCGGTGGTGTCGGTCGCCGTCTGGGCGCCGACCGATGCCGTGACCTCGTATCCGGTCGCCGCCGGCGTTCCCGCCGGGACGGGATAGGCCAGCGTGAACGTGCCGGAGCCGTCGGTGGTCACGAGTTCGGGACCACCGATGTTCGCACCGCCGCCGGGAGCCCGCAGCTGCACCGACACCTGGGTGTTCGCGGGCCAGTTGGTTCCCGAGACACCGAGATCCGTGCCCGCCTGCACCGCGGGTGCCGCGTCGATGGCTGCCGCAGCGGTGACCTCGGTGGTGTCCGTCGCCGTGCTGGTGCCGTCGGTCGCCGTCACGATGTAGCCGGTGCCCGGCGGCGTCGCCACCGGAATCCCGTACGCGAAGGTGAAGGCGCCGTTGGCATCGGTCGTGACCGGCAACGGGTCGTTGACGATGCCGCCGCCGGCGGTGGTCACCTGGATGGTGACCTGCGTGTTCGCAGGCCATCCCGAGCCCGTCACAGGGAGGTCGGTTCCCGCCTGGACCGTGGCGGCCGCGTCGATCGCGGGGACGGCCGCCGCCGCGGCCTTCACCGTCGACGATCCGAGGTCGAGCGAGACCCCGCCCCCGACCGCGGGGAGCAGATTCACGCCGAGCGCGCGCACGGTGAAGCTCCCTCCGGGGATGTCTCCTGTCGCCGGCTGCTCGTTGATGGTGATGGTCGCGACCTGCGACAGCACGCCCTGCAGAACGGGATCGAGCGTCGAGAGCACCGGTCCGGTGATCGCGGCGAGCGCGGGCTGCACGAGCGGGATCACGCTGTTCAGCGCGGTGTTCACGAGCGGACCCGTCGTGGTGGCGACCGCATTCGTGACGGCAGCGACCACCGGGTTCAGCAGGACGCCGATGTTGAGACCGGCGAGGCTGATGTCGGTCGCGACCACGGGAACCGGCGTCGCGGTGCCGGCGAACTGCGCCAGCGAGCCCTTGACCGTCACATCCCCTGACACCAGTGGCGTTCCGGTGAGCGGCACCGTGAGATCGACCCCGACGGTCAGCGTCACCTGGAGCGCGTCCAACGTCGACTTCAGGATGGTGGAGACCTTGCCGTTCAGGCTGTTCGGGTGGGTGCCGGTGAGGGCGGAGGTGATGCCCTGCTGGATCGCGGAGATCGTCGTGGCCGACAGCACCGGGGTGTTCGCCGGCAGGGAGTTGAGGTCGGCCCCCGCCCCGGTCTCGACGAGGATCTTGGCGAGATCGACGGACACCGTCCCGGTGTTCAGATCGACCAGCACCGAGCCCGTCGTGTTCTCCACCGGTGTCTGCAGCACCTGCGTGGTCACGGTCTGTCCGACCGTGTCGAGTCCGGCGATCGCGACCGTTCCTCCGGTCGCGGTGAACGCCGCGACGAGCGGCACGTCGGGAATCGCATTGATCGTGTTGACGATGGTCGTGGTGAGTGCGGTCAGCGCTCCGCCGGGGCCGGCGAGATCGCTCACGGGGGTGACGGTGCCCTGGATCGCGGAGGCGAGTGTGCCCGAGAGACCGGCGACCAGGTTGCTGTGCAGATCGAGGTTCAGGTCGGCGATGCGGTACTGGGAGGTGACCGTTCCGGCATTCGATTCGGCGCGGGACGCGAGCGCGCCGATACCGACCGACGCCTGGTCGAGCACCGCGTCGGTGAGTCCGGCGACGGCGAGTTGGTCGAACAGATCGGTGAGTTCGAGGGTGCCGGGGTTCACGCTGCCGTCGATGGCACCGGTGTCGATGGCGCCACCCGAGGTGATCGTCCCCGACGATGCGATCGACTGGGTCTGCGTCGGCGACGAGCTGAAGCTCTGCGCGGCGCCCAGGTCACCGAGCTGCAGCAGACCGGGCGTGGTGCCGTCGGTCAGGAGCGGCACGTTCAGCGTGCCCACGTCGATGCTGAGCGCTTCGAGCAGCCCGACGTTCAGCCCGCCGAGTTCAGAGCCGGGGGCCGCCGGGTTGCTCGTCAGCGTGTGTCCGAGCGCCGCGATGTCGAGCCCGCCGAGCAATGCGGCGGGCAATTGGACGATCTGCCCCTGCGCGACCGACGGATCGTTCGGATTCGCCGCGTCCAGCGCGTTCGCCGCCGTCGGCACCAGTGCACTCGCGAGGATCACCGCGCCGACGGTGACGCCGGCGATGCCTCCTCCTACCGCTCTGCGTCGCCGCAGAGTCCTCTCCTGCAATTCCATTCGCTACTCCCGTGTGATGCGATCTTCCGCGTCACATGGCCCCCCCACGGGTCGACTTCTGTCGGCCGAGCGATGTTGCGCTCATTCTTACGGGATCCCGAATGAGAAGTCCAGCATTCGTCCAGAAATCGTCGGTGAACGTCTTCGCGCGAGACAATTCGAAACGCGGTGACCGTGCAGCGACGGGGATCCTCCCGGCGAGAGGATGCCGGGACGCCGAACCGCCCCGCATGCCGAAGCATGCGGGGCGGTCTTCCGGACGGTGCGACCGGACTAGAGCGAGAGCCCGTGACCGAACCGGAACAGCGGATCGGCGGTGTCGAACGGCACATCGGGACGGGAGGCCTCGACGGCGGCCATCGACCGCGGCAGGTCGAACGGCAGCCGGCCCTGGGCGGGGAACGCGCCGCTGAGCACGTCGAGGAGCGCGGCGCTCGAGGCCCCCCAGTTCACGGTCACCGCGGCCGCGACCTCGACGATCGGGGTGAGGATCGGCGGACGATCCGCGAGCACGTCGACGACGGTCGGCACGACGGCGGCGACCGCGCGGACGTGCGCGACCACATCGTCCGAGAACGCGAGCGAGCCCGCGTGGAAGAAGTTCTCGAACATCGTCTCGCGCTCTTCGAACGGAGCCTGCAGGCGGATGACGGCCAGGTCGGCTTCCTCCGGCGTCGTGACGATCTCCCCGAACGATGCAGCGACCGTCGCGTCGACGCCCTCGACGTAGAGCTTGCGGCCGGGGGCCAACGGCAGGGCACCGTCGTTCATGAGCACCGTGATCGAGGCGCGCTGAGCGGCCTCCCCCGCGGCTCGGAAATCGGCTCGCCCGACGATCTCGTCGGCCGCGTCCTCGTCGACGTACGGGCTCTCGAACAGGCCGAGCTCGAACTTCTCGCGCAGGATGCGGCGAGCCGAGACGTCGAGTCGCTCCTCGGTCACCTCACCGTCGGCGATGAGCTCGAGCAGCAGCTCCGGGTTCGCTTCGCCGCCGAACTGGTCGGCTCCGGCCTCCAGCACCTTCTTCATGCGCTCGCGCGGTGTGAGATCCTCCACACCCCAGGCACGTGCGGGGAAGGGCTGACCGAAGATCTCGGAGTCGCTGATCAGGCCCCAGTCGGTGCACACGAGACCGTCGAACCCGTAGCGCTCACGCAGCAGGCCGGTGATCACGGACTTGTTGAACCCGAATCCCACCTCCTCGTACTCCGTGCCGACGGGCATCCCGTAGTACGGCATCATCTGCCGGGTCCCCGCGGCGAGCGCGTCTTCGAACGGCTTCAGGTGAAGCTCGAACTCGCCGCCAGGATAGACCTGCTCGCGGCCGTAGGGGAAGTGCGGGTCCTCGCCGTCCTTCTGCGGACCGCCTCCGGGAAAGTGCTTCGTCATGGTCGACACCGATCCGGGACCGAAGGACTCCCCCTGGAATCCGCGGATGTAGGCGGTGCCGAGCTTTCCCGACAGTTCCGCGTCTTCGCCGAATGTCGCCGTCTGCCGCGCCCACCGCGGCTCGGTCGCGAGGTCGACCTGGGGGTGCAGGGCCACGCGCAGCCCGACCGCCGTGTACTCCTGGCGAGCGATGTCGGCGAAGCGCTCAACGAGCACCTCGTCGCGGGTGGCGGCGAGACCGAGGGTCTCCGGCCACTGCGAGAAGGGACCGGCGAGGATCGATGCCCCGGGGTTCTCGCTGAACGAGTGCCGCGGGTCGGTCGACAGCGTCACCGGGATGCCGAGGCGCGTGGATGCCGCCAGCCGCTGCAGCGCATTCTGCCATGCGGCGATCTCGCGGCCGGTGGGCGCGGCGCCGAGCAGGTTGAAGTGCGTCATCCGCTTGGTCTCGAGGAATTCACGGGCCGATGGGGTCGCGAAGACCGGATTCGGTTCTTCGAGGTCGCCGATGGCGATCATGGTGTGGAAGAAGAGTCCCGCCTTCTCCTCGATCGTCATGGCGTCGAGCAGCAGCTGCACCCGCTCGTCGACGGGGAGGTCGGTGTCGAGCCACGGGCGTGCGGTGATGGTCTCGGTCATGGTCACTTGACTCCCTTGATGCGGTAGACGAGAACGGCGCCGGCCAGCGCGACGACCGCGCCGAACAGGTACCAGGTGGTGTAGCCGCCGAGCGGTGTGGCTGCGCCGATGGCGATGATGCCGGGGGCGATGGCCGGGGCGATGGACTGCGGCAGAGCGTTGGCGATGTTCAGCACACCGAGGTCCTTGGCCACGTCGTCGGGGTTGGGCAGCACCTCGGTCGCGAGGGCCAGGTCGACCGAGAGGAAGGACCCGGCGCCCAGACCGATGATCGCCTGCGCGGTGATGACGGTCGTGACGTCGGGGGCTACGGCGAGGATGACCAGCCCGACCACCATGATCACGCCGGCGATCGCGACGAAGGGGCGACGCTTGCCGATCTTGTCGGAGAGGAATCCACCCAGCGGCGAGGAGATCGCCATCGCCGCCATCGAGGCGAGGTTGGCGGCCAGGATGATGCCGACCGCGCCCTGCTCGTCGAGGCCGAACTTGGTGACGAGGTAGAGCGGCAGGAAGGTGGCGATACCGGCGTAGCCGAACATCACGAAGAACTTGGTGAGCCAGGTCCAGCCGAAGTCGGGGTGCTTGCGCGGGTTGAACACGAACGAGCCGAAGAACATGCCGACGGTGAACTTGTCGGCCGGCTTCTCGGTGAGGCGGCGATCCTTGAGGATCAGGACGAACACGATCACGAGGATCAGTGCGATCACGCCGGGCACCACGAATCGCTCGAAGTCGCCGGGGAGGAAGTTCACGAGGAAGCTGCCGGCGAGGATGCCGATCGGGGTCGTGATGCCGATGATGCCGGAGACCTTGCCTCGGCTGGTGACCGGCACCTGATCGGGCAGCGTGGCGTTGGCCGCGGCCAGCACGGCGTTCATCGCGGTCTGCACGAGGCACCAGGCGAGCAGGACCATCCACACGGAGGTCGCCGAGCCGATGAGGAGGAAGCCGCCGAGCCCCACGATCGCGCCGCCGAGGATCCACGGACGACGCATGCCCCAGCGCGAGGTGGTGCGGTCGGAGAGTCGACCGACGAGGGGGTTCGCGATCAGGGCGAAGATCGCGCCCACGCCCATCACGAGTCCGAGGCTGCCCTCGGTGTTCACGGGGTCGATGTGCTGGATCTTGAATGCCATCGACACCATGACCGGGGTGAGCAGGGCGAGGTAGACGCCGAAGTTCACGGCGGCGAGGCCCGGCGTGTAGCCGCGCGGGGTCTTCGGCGGCGTGGTTCCGGGGGCCTTGAACCCGGTGGTGCCGACCGCGGCCGCCGTGGCGGCGGATGACAGCTCTGTCATGACAGTCCTTTCGATTCACCGCACGTCTTCGGGCGATGCGGTCTGGGATGACGATACACCAATCTCGACCGCCTGGTAACTGAAACCAGACCGCTTGGTAATGAGCGAGGATAGGATGTGGAAGGAGGATGCGATGACGACGACGGCGACCGGCTCCCGGCACGCGCGCGCTGCCGCCACGCGCCAGCGGATCCTCACCGCCGCACATGACCTGTTCGTCACCCGCGGCTACCGGTCGACGTCTCTGCGCGATATCGCCACCGCGGCCTCCGTCAGCCATCCAGGGCTCCTCGGCCATTTCGCCTCGAAGGACGACCTGCTCGGCGAAGTGGTCGCCGAGCTCGAAGCCGAGAACGAGACCGTGTTCAGCGCCATCTCGGCCGCCTCCGAGCCGGGCGAGCTGGTGTTCTCCGGCATCGCCGAACGGAACGCGCGCACCGCAGGCTACCTCGAGCTGTTCGCCGCGCTCACGGGCGAAGCCTCTGCTCCCGGACACCCTGCGCACGAGCGGATGCGCGCCCGGTACTGCCGACTCCGCTCGCTGAGCATCGACGTCCTGGAAGACGCGAAGCACCACGGCGTCATCGCGGCCGATCGCGATGTCGACGGCGAGACGGTACGGCACACGGCGGGGTGGGACGGGCTGCAGCTGCTGTCGCAGTACCTTCCCGATCAGGTCGATGTGGTGGAGATGCTCGAGGAGCGCGAGAACCTGTGGGCGATGCCCCTCGGGTGGCGGGACCCCGACGACGAGCCCTCATCGGACGCCTCGGATCCGGCAGGCCCCCTGCCCGCACTGCGCACGACCGCTGCAGCCGACGTCGATCCCGGCTATGCGGTCGGCCGTCGTCGTCGCGCGCAGATCCTCGCCGATGCGACCCGCCTGTTCGCCCGCGACGGCTACGGCGACACCAGCTTGCAGGACATCGCGACCGCGGTCGGGGTGTCGAAGTCGACCCTGCTGCACCACTACCCGTCGAAGGAACTGCTGCTCAGCGCCGTCCTGACCGAACGCGACAGCGCCATCAACGAGAATCAGGCGTTCACGGGCGCAGCGTCCGCCGGAGAGGTGCTCCGCAGCATCCCCGATGGGGCCGTGTTCAGCGCACGCGACGAGCCGGGACTGATCGAGGTGTATGCGGTGTTGTCGTGCGAGGCCGTGCCCGCCACCCACCCCGCGCATGACTACTTCGCGATGCGGTTCGCGAACGCCCTCGACTACTTCACCGAGCTCTTCCGCCTCGCCCGGATCGACGGCGATCTGCCGGCGCATCGAGACCCCGAGCACGAGGCCACGTGGCTCATCGCGATGTGGGACGGACTGCAGTACCAGTGGCTGTACGACAGGGAGCGGCTCGACATCGCCACCCACCTGCGCGCACATCTCGACGACGTGCTGTCTCCGCGCTGAGCCCGCGCGGAGTCGGGCGGCGAGGTTCAGGCCCCGCGTCAGGCCGCGGCGATGACCGCGAGAACACCCTCGCCGTACGCCTCGCGTTTCTTCGCGCCGATGCCGGTGATCCCGTCGAGGTCGGCGAGGGAGGCAGGACGATGCTCCGCGAGCGCGCGCAGGGTCGCGTCCCCGAACACGATGTAGGCGGGGACGCCCTGCTCGCGAGCGGTCTCGGCCCGCCAGGTGCGCAGCGCCTCGAACAGACCCCGATCTCCGGCGTCCAGGGCATCGGCGGCACTGGCCTTGCGAGCCCGACCGGACGAGGTCGGACGCCCGATCGTGTCCTTGCGCAGCGGTACAGCCGTCTCGCCGCGCAGCACTCCGGCGGCCTGCTCTCCGGGAGCGAGGGTGCCGTAGTCACCCTGCGCGACCAGGATGCCACGAGCGAGGAGCTGCCGGACGACGCTGCGCCAGTCCTGATCGGAGAGGTCGTTGCCGATGCCGTAGGTCGCGAGCTTCTCGTGTCCCTGCTGCCGGATGCGCTCGGTCGAGGCGCCGCGGAGGATGTCGATCAGGTGGCCGGCACCGAACGCCTGATTGCGCTCACGCTTCAGCCGCACGATCGTCGAGAGCAGTTTCTGCGCGGGCACGAGCCCGTCGAACGTCTCGGTGTTCTCGAGGCACGTGTCGCAGTTGCCACAGGGCTGCGATTCCTGGCCGAAGTACCCGAGCAGGTTCTGCCTGCGGCACTCCACGGTCTCGCACAGCGCGAGCATCGCGTCGAGGTGCTGTCCCATCCGCATCTTGAATGTGCGGTCGCCGGGGCTCTGGTCGATGAGCCGGCGCTGCTGCACGACGTCGCCCAGACCGTACGCCATCCACGCCACAGACGGCTCGCCGTCGCGGCCGGCGCGACCGGTCTCCTGGTAGTAGCCCTCGACCGACTTCGGCAGATCGATGTGCGCGACGAAGCGCACGTCGGGCTTGTCGATGCCCATGCCGAATGCGATGGTCGCGACCATGACCACGCCGTCTTCACGGAGGAAGCGCGCCTGGTTGGCCGCCCGCACCTCGGCGGGCAGACCCGCGTGGTATGGCAGCGCATCGAACCCCTGGGCGGCGAGGGAGGTCGCCGTCTGCTCGACCGATTTGCGGCTGAGCGCGTAGACGATGCCTGCCGCGCCTTCCGGCTGCGAGCGGATGAACTGGACGAGCTGCTTGCGCGGGTCGACCTTGGGCACGATGCGGTACTGGATGTTCGGGCGGTCGAAGCTCGCGACGAAGTGGGCGGCGCCCTCGAGGTGCAGCCGCTCGGTGATCTCCTTGTGCGTCGCCGCGGTCGCTGTCGCCGTGAGCGCCATGCGCGGCACCCCGGGGAACCGCTCGCCCAGGTCGCCGAGCGCCAGGTAGTCGGGACGGAAGTCGTGACCCCACTGGGACACGCAGTGCGCCTCGTCGATCGCGATGACGCTGAGCGTTCCGCGCTGGAGCAGCGCCGTGGTCTGCGCGTTCGACAGACGCTCGGGGGCGACGTAGATGAGGTCGAGCTCGCCGGCGACGTAGGCCCGCTCGACCTCGCGACGCTCGTCGATCGCCTGGGTGGAGTTGAGGTAGGCCGCCTTCACACCGTTGGCCCGCAGGGCATCGACCTGGTCGTGCATGAGCGCGATGAGCGGGCTGATCACGAGGCCCGTGCCCTCACGGACGAGGGCGGGCACCTGGTAGGTGATGCTCTTTCCGCCACCGGTCGGCATCAGCACGACGGCGTCTCCGCCGGCGATGACCTGCTCGACGATCGCCGCCTGGTCGCCGCGGAACTCGTCGTATCCGAAGACGGTGTGCAGCGCCTCGCGCGCGGTCGGATAGCGGCTCGGTGTCGCCCGCCGCACCGCGGGTGCACGGCCCGCGACGGGAGGCGAGGCCACCGGAGTGACCGGCCCCTGACCCCAGTCGAGCGGCGGCTCGAAGCCCGCACCCTGCGGCTCCCAGTCCATCGGCTCCGGCGGGATGGACGACTCCCAGCCGTCGTCGTAGGGCTCGTCGGCGTACGGCAGGTCCGCGTACGGGTCACGGGGAGTCTGCGGCATCCCTCCAGCGTAACGACCCCCGCCGACGCGGGAGGCGCTTCCTCCACAGGCGAGGGCGGGATCAGCTCGCGGTCGACCGGTCGTAGGCGCGGATGAGGTCGTCGAGGAACCGCGCAACGGTCGCCCGATCGTCGTCGCTCATGGCAGCGATCTGCGCTTCGACCTCGCCGATGAGTGGCGCCACCAGTCTTTCGGCATCGGCGGCGGCATCCTCCGACGCGGTCACGATGAGCTTGCGGCCATCGGAGGGATGCCGGTCTCGGCGCACATGACCGCGGTCTTCGAGGCGGTTGAGGACGAGGGTCATGGCCGCGGTCGAGATCTCGACGCGATGCGCCAGCTCGGTCGGCGTGGTGGGACCGCGGGAGATGAGGTGATCCAGCACTTCGAGACCCGAGGCGTCGAGTTCGAGCCGCTTCGCGATCGACCGCTCGAAGCGCTGCTGCCGCATCGTGAGCTGCTGCACGCGGGTGCGGATGTCGCTCTCGTCGATCTCTCCGGCTTCGTGCCGACGTGACGGGTCGTACGTCGAAGCCGCTTCCGTCGCGTGCTCGGACCGTTTGACATCCATGCGACCAATGGTAATACTTCATATTGCTAATTTCATTGATAATCAAGAATTGAGACGACATGACAGACGTGTCCGAAGGCCCGTACCGCTGGCGCTGGGCGATCCTCGGGGTGATGCTCGCGGCCGAGATCATGGACATGCTCGACGCCACGATCGTCAACGTCGCGGGCCCCTCGCTGGAATCGTCGCTCGGCACGAACGCTCTGGGACTGCAGTGGGTGATCGGCGGCTACGCACTCGCATTGGGGGCCGGGCTGGTCCTGGGCGGCCGCCTCGGCGATCGCTACGGACGACGGCGGATGTTCCTCCTCGGACTCACGGCATTCACGATCGCGTCGCTGCTCTGCTCCCTCGCTCCGTCGGCTGAGCTGCTGATCACGTTCCGCCTGCTCCAGGGCACGGCCGGGGCGCTACTGCTCCCCCAGGGCCTCGGCCTGCTGCGCGAGAACCTCTCCGGCACCGAGCTCGCCGTCGCGTTCGGCATCTTCGGTCCGGCGCTGGGCCTCGGAGGCATCCTGGGCCCCATCATCGGCGGAGGACTCATCGAGGCCGACATCCTCGGGCTCGGATGGCGGTCGGTCTTCCTCGTGAACATCCCGATCGGCATCGTCGCCCTGGTCATCGCCTGGCGCATCCTGCCGCGACGCTCCGGGGACCGAGCGGTCCGTATCGACGTCCTCGGCGCAGCCGTCATCGTCGCGGCATCCGGCATCCTGGTCCTCGGGCTCACTTTCGGGCCCGAGCTGGACTGGCCGCTGTGGGCATGGGCGTGCGTGGCTGCGGGGCTGGCCGGTTTCGTCCTCTTCGGCTGGCAGCAGCGACAGCTCCTCGCCCGAGGAGGAGTGCCGCTGGTGACGGCGACCATGTTCACCCGTCGGGCCTACACGTTCGGCCTCGTGGGCATCGCGCTATTCTTCAGCAGCCTGACGGGCACCCAGCTCGTGCTGACGCTGTTCCTACAGCTCGGCAACGGCTTCAGCGCGGGCGAGGCGGGGTTGAGCAACCTCCCGCTCGCGATCGGCTCGGCGGTCGGAGGCGCGATCAGCGGCGCATGGCTGGCCGAGAAGATCGGGCGGTCCGTGCTGCAGCTCGGAGCCGTGACTCAGCTGCTGGGCGCGGGTCTGCTGTGGTTCGAGCTGCAGCAGCCGGGCGACTTCAGCATCTGGACCATCGCGCCCGGCATCGCCCTCTTCGGGGTCGGCGGCGGCGCGATCATCGCCGCCCTCTTCAGCACGATCCTCGCAGCCGTGAAGGACGACGAGATCGGTTCGGCGTCGGGCGTTCTCACCGCGGTCCAGGCGATCGCGAGCGCGGTCGGCGTCGCGATCTTCGCCTCGGTGTTCTTCGACGCCATCGATTCCGGAACGCCGGCGGAGGCGTATCAGCAGACGCTCATCGTGCCCGCGATCATGCTCGTCGCCTTCCTGGCGTTGACCTTCCTGTTCCCCAAGAAGAGCCGGGAGGATGCGCACGGAGTCGCCGTGATGGAGAAGGTGTGACCTGACGCCCCCCACACGCGGGCGTAGGTTGGAGAGAACCGTTCGAAGGAGCATCCGATGACCGACATCACCGTGACCCGCAACGACGACGAATCGCGGTACGAGATCCGCTCGGACGACGTGCTCGCCGGCTTCGCCGCGTACGACCTGCGCCCCGGATCCATCCGCTTCATCCACACCGAGGTCGACCCGGCGTTCCAAGGCCAGGGGCTGGCCGGGAAGCTCGCTGCCGAGGCGCTGGCGGATGCGGCAGGACGCGGTGACGCGATCGTGCCGCTGTGCCCGTACATCGCCAAGTACCTCGAGACGCACGAGATCCCCGGCGCCGAGATCCGCTGGCCGCAGCGACCGGCGACCGGAGGGTCCGCGGACGAGGACCCGACGGGCCGAGCGGAATGATCGGGCAGCACCGCCTCATCGTCGAGCCCCGCGAGGTGCCGCTCGGCGGGGTGCGCGGCATGAACGTGCTGCGCGCTCTGCCGCACCGCAACCTGCCGACGATCGGCGCCTGGTGCTTCCTCGACCGGTTCGGACCGGCTGACACGAAGATGCGGGTCGAGCCGCACCCGCACATCGGTCTGCAGACCGTGACCTGGCCGCTCGTCGGAGAGATCCGTCATCGTGACTCGCTCGGCAGCGACGCCGACCTGCGCCGCGGGCAGTTGAACCTGATGACCGCGGGCAACGGGATCTCCCACTCGGAGTACTCGATCGGCGAGGATCCCGTCCCCCTCGACGCACTGCAGTTCTGGGTGGTGCTCCCGGATTCGGCCCGCCACGGCGCTGCCGGGTTCGAACGGCACACCGCACTGCCCGCACTCGCCCTCCCGGCCGACGAGGGAGCGGATGCCGAAGCCACCGTGGTCCTCGGCGCGTTCGCCGGCGTGCGCTCGCCCGCCACGGTGCACACCCCGATCGTCGGGGCCGAGATCGTGCTCGCTCCCGGCTCGCGTGTGCATCTGCCGCTGCGCTCCGACTGGGAGCACGCCCTCATGCTCGTCGAGGGAGACGCCGTGGTGGCCGCGCATCCGCTCGATCGCAACGGCCTGCTCTACCTCGGCGACTCCCGCGACACCGTCGAGGTGTCGAGCACCGAGGGCGCCCTGTTGTTCCTGTTGGGTGGTGAGCCGTTCGAGGACGACATCGTGATGTGGTGGAACTTCGCCGGCCGATCACACGAGGAGATCGTCGAGGCGCGGGAGGCGTGGGAAGCGGAGTCCGCGACGGGGGCGGCATCCCCCCGCTTCGGCGCCGTCGAGGGTCACGACGTGCGCATCCCGGCCCCGCCGCTCCCCGACGTCCGGCTCATACCGCGCAGCCGCAAGCTCTGACGCGCGGTCCCTGCTCCGTTCCGGTCGCAGTTTCTGCCGCCCGAGCGCGTTCCGGACGGCAGAAAGTGCGACCGGAACGCGGTTGGCGTGGGCGACGGGCGGGGACGGATGCGGCGCGAGTGCTCAGCCGCGCTCGGGCGTGTGCACCCGCGCGAGAAAGCGCTCGGTGCGCGGCGACGG